>JALZAA010000459.1 GCA_030948625.1 Actinomycetota bacterium | reverse complement strand
GTGTCCGATTGGCTCAGCTCGTCGCGGTTCCGCACCGTCCACGAGTCCGCCAGCTGGAGCCCGGGCAGCGACAGGCGCAGTACCGAGTTCGACAAGTCGGGGTTGCCGCCGCCGATTGAGTTGCCGGTCGCGACATAGGCGGAGCCGTTCTCGATGGACGGCCCGGGTGGCGCCCAGATCGCTGCCGCGCGCGCCGCCGGCACCTCGTAGGTCGTGAGGTCGCCGCCCCCGTCGGCGGGTGCGCCGATCACGAACCCCTTGTAGTTTCCGCAGTCGCCGAACAGGCCGCCGTACGACACGAGCACCTGGTCACCCGCAAGCGCGAGGGCGCTGCGTTGCTGCTCGACCTTCGGATCCCTTCCGGGCGGGTCGATCGGCCGGCGAAAGCGCTCGGCGCCCGACGCGAGGTCGAGGGCAACGAGCTCGTGATGAGCCGGCATGAGGAACGGCACGAGGTACAACAACCCGCGCGCGGGGTCGACGACGGGTGTGCTGGTGATGCCGGTCGGGTCGATGTTGCCGCAGGGAAGCTCAGAGCGGGGGACCGGCTCGCCGAGCTGGGTCTGCCACTGGACCTGGCCGGTTGCGGCGTCCAGCGCGTACACCGTGTCGCCCTCGGTGGCGACGAACACCTGGTTGCCGACGAACAACGGCTCGGCATAGACGGCGCCGTCGAGCCCCGGCGACTCCCAGGTACTACGCAGGGAGCCGGGTGTCGGGCCAGTCGGCTCGAAACCAGTGCGCGTCGCGTCGCGGTGGTACGTGGGCCATGCGCCACCGGTCTGTTGCGCGCCACCGGTCGACGGCGCCGTCGTGGCGGTCGTGCCCGGTTGGGACTTGGCGTTCCCGCCTCCGCCCGACGAGCATGCGGCCACGGCGAGCGTCGTGACGACGAAGCACAAGAAGAGCCGTCTGCGGGTCACGCGCCGTCCAAGCTATCTCCGCCGGCTGACCGACAAACAGACGGCGGAGCGAAGGAGGTGAGCGCAGCTCCGTTCATCGGCGGCGGGGGGAGCCTCGCTAGGCCGCCATGCGGTAACGGTGCACGGCGATCGGGGCCGCGACCGCGAGGATCGCGACGCACCACGCAATCGCCTGCAGCACGTCCGTTGTCGTCGGGCCGCCGATCGTGAGGTCGCGGACGGCCGTGATCACGACCGACACGGGCTGGTGCTCCGCCCAGTACTGGAGCCAGTCGGGCATCGACGCCACGGGCACGAACGCGTTCGACGCGAACACGAGCGGCGCCATCACCGGGAAGGCGGCCGCCTGCGCCGTCTCGGGGTCGCCGACGACGAGACCCACCGTGGCGAAGATCCACGACAAGGCGTAGCCGAACAGCAGCACGAGCAGCACAGCGCCGATCAAAGGCACGACGCCGGTGTGCACGCGCCACCCGACGGCAAAGCCGACGGCGAACATCAGCGCGACCACGAACACGTTCCGTACGAGGTCGGCCAGTGTCCGCCCCGCAAGGACCGCCGACCGGGCCATCGGCAGCGACCGGAACCGCTCGATCAGTCCCTGGTTCAGGTCGGTGGCGAGCCCGATCGAGGTGTTGAGCGCGCCGAAGGTCACCGTCTGGACGAAGATCCCGGGCATGAGAAAGTCGACGTAGGGGACGCCGGGCACGCTGATCGCTCCGCCGAACACGTAGCGAAAGAGCAGCACGAAAACGACGGGCTGGATCGTCGAGAAGACCAACAGCTGCGGGACCCGCCGGTACGCGATGAGGTTGCGGGCCATGACCGCGAACGTGTCGCTCACCGCCGTCGTAAAGCGACGCACCCCGCGCAGGTCGAGATCGGGCGTCAGACCGATGGGGGTGACAGTGGTGGCGGTCATGCTGCACCTCGTGTCTCTTCCTCGGGTGCTTCCTCGGGCTCGGGGCGCCGGCCCGTGAGTGCGAGGAACACGTCGTCGAGGCTGGGCTCGCGCACGGCGATCGTCGTCGGCACGAGCCCCTCGCCGTCGAGTGTCCGCAACACGTCGACCAGGGCCCGAGCGCCGTCGGCCACCTCGAAGCGAATCTCAGAGCCGTTCACCTCCGGCGGCCGGACCGCGTAATTCGCGACAAACGCTTGCGCGCGGCGAGCCTCACCCGGATCGTCGAGCCCGATCTCGATGACCGTGCCGCCGATGCTCGACTTCAGCTGCACCGGAGAGCCGGCGGCGATCACCTCGCCGTGGTCGATGACCACGAGGTCGTCGGCGAGGCGGTCGGCCTCCTCGAGGTACTGCGTGGTGAGCAGCAGCGTGGCTCCTTCGGCCTGGAGGTTCTCGATGACGGCCCAGAGCTGGTTGCGGCTGTAGAGGTCGAGGCCGGTCGTGGGCTCGTCGAGGAACAGGACCGGCGGACGGTGTACGAGCGCGGCGCACAGGTCGAGCCGGCGCCGCATGCCGCCCGAGTACGTGCGCGCAGGACGGTCGGCGGCGTCGGTGAGGTCGAACTGGTCGAGCAGCTCGCCGGCGCGGTCTTCGATGATCCGGCGGGGGAGGTGCGTGAGCCGGCCGATGAGCCGCAGGTTCTCGCGGCCTGTCAGGTTGCCGTCGACTGCGGCGAACTGGCCCGCGAGGCCGATGCGGGCGCGGACCCGCTCGGCGTCCTTGACGACGTCGAGGCCGAGCACTGAGGCGTTGCCGGCGTCGGGGCGGAGGATGGTCGTCAGCACGCGTACGGCGGTCGTCTTGCCGGCGCCGTTGGGGCCGAGGAGCCCGAAGACGGTGGCGGGGGGCACCTCGAAGTCGACACCGTCGAGGGCGACGACGTCGCCGAATCGCTTCCGGAGTCCTTCGACTCGAATGGCCGGTTCAGGCATAGGTGGGGGCTCGCTCCCGGTCTCGTTCACACTCAATCGCGAAGCGACCGCGTCTACATCACGCGATCACGGGGAAGACGATTGCACAGATGCTTGAATAGGTCAAGTGTCCGAAGTCACAACTATTACAGTTGTTGAAATATCCACCCGGTTCGCCTACCCTTAGGCCGTGGCAAAGGCACGGCCGGCCAGTAAGGCGACTCTCGCTGCTGATGTGTGGCAGGCGATCTTCGAGTTCTTCTGGGCGTCGGGCTCACGGCATGCGCTGGTCGGCAAGGAGCTCGGCCTGACGCCCGGGCACGTGAAAGCTCTGCTCGAGCTGCAACCGGGAGAGCCGCGTCCCATGGGCGCGCTGGCCGAATCCCTTCATTGCGACGCGTCCAACGCGACGTGGCTCGTAGACAGACTCGAGGAGCAGGCGTTCGTCGAGCGCGGCACTGTGCCGACCGATCGCCGCGTGAAGACCGTCGCGCTCACGCCACTCGGCGCGAAGACGCGGGCTTCGGTGATCGAGCGGCTGCACGAACCTCCCGAGGATCTCCTTGCGCTCGATCGCGACGACTTGGAGGAGCTCCGCGCCGCGCTGGCGAAACTGCCGCGTCGGCCGCCACCGTTCACTCTGTAGGCGTCGAGCTAGGCTCCATCGCATGAAGATCGTTGTCGACCGAGATCTCTGCGAGAGCAACGCAGTGTGCATGGACGTCGAGCCGTCCGTGTTCGAGGTCGACGACAACGACGAGCTGCAGATCCTCGACGAGCACCCGGACGAGTCACTCCGCCCCAAGATGGAGGAAGCCGTCCGCCGCTGCCCGAAGCAAGCCCTCTCGATCCAAGAGGACTGAGGTCGGTCAGATCGCGCGCTCGCGGCCTTCCCAGTAGGGGTCGCGGAGCTTGCGCTTGTAGAGCTTGCCGTTCGGGTCGCGCGGCATCTCGGCGATGAAGTCGATCGACTTGGGCGTCTTGAACTTCGCGAGCTTGTCGCTGCAGAACGCGAGGATCTCGTCGGCGAGCTCGGGTGTGGCATCGACGCCCGGTGCGGGCTCGATGACGGCCTTGACCTCCTCGCCCCAGTCCTCGTGCGGGATCCCGAAGACAGCCGCGTCGCCGACCTTCGGCTGCGTGAGCAGCACGCTCTCGATCTCGGCCGGGTAGATGTTGGCGCCGCCCGAGATGATCATGTCGGACTTGCGATCCCGTAGGAACAGCCAGCCGTCCTCGTCGAGGTAGCCGACGTCGCCGACGGTGAAGTACTTGCCGCGCCGGTTCTCCTCGGTCTTGTCCTTGTCCTTGTAGTACTCGAAGTTGCCCGTCTGCATCGACATGTAGACGGTGCCGATCTCACCCTGCTCGACGTCGTTCCCGGCGTCGTCGAGGACCACGACCTCCGAGATGGGCCATGGCTGTCCGACCGTGCCCGGCTTGTTCAGCCACTCCTCGGCGAACACGATCGTGCCGCCGCCCTCGCTCGCGGCGTAGTACTCGTCGATCGTCGGGCCCCACCACTCGATCATCCGGTGCTTGATGTCGGGCGGGCACGGCGCGGCGGCGTGCACCATATGCCGCAGCGACGACACGTCGTACTTCGCCTTCACGTCGTCGGGCAACGCGAGAAGCCGGTGGAACTGTGTCGGGACCATGTGGCTGTTCGTGACGCCGTACTTGTCGATCAGCCGCAGCATCTCTTCGGGCGCCCACTTGTCCATGAGCACGACGGTGTGCCCGGCGTGCAGCGCGCCGCCGGCGAACACGAGGACTGCCGTGTGGTACAGGGGCGACCCGCAAATGTGGACGTTGTCGTCGTGCGGCTGCAGGCCGAACAGGAAGAGCATGCCTGAGAAGCCGATGACGCCGTCCTCGGGCGCGGCGTTCGCCAGGGGTCGACGGACGCCCTTGGGCTGGCCGGTCGTTCCCGACGTGTAGTTCATGACCGCGCCGGTGGTGCGGTCGGACGGCAGCGTCGTGGGCTGGCCGGCTTTGAGGTCGTCGTAGGGACGGAAGCCGGGGACGTCGCCGACCGCGAAACGCTGGTCCTTCGGGAAGCCGATCTCCTCCGCCGCGGCCGCGCACACGTTGGCGAAGCGCTCGTGGCCGACGAACACCTTCGCCTCCGAGTCCTGCACGATGTAGGCGATCTCCGGGCCGACCAGATGGTGGTTGATCGGCACGAGATAGAAGCCGGCTTGCAGCGCGGCGAGGTACAGCTCGAACACCTCAGCGCTGTTCGGCAGCACCATCGCGATCGCGTCGCCCGGCTCGAGGCCGGCGGCGCGCAGCCCGTGGACCACCTGGTTGCACGAATCAAGCAGCTCGCCTGCATGCACCTCGCGCTCGTCGGGGTCGACGAGAGCGAGCTTGTCCGGTTCTTCCTGGGCGATGCTCCAGAACCCGAGCTCGGCCATTACGGGGCACTCCTTACCTCTTGGGCTTCGTGCTTGGTCGCCGCGACTTTGGCGGCGCGGTAGTCGGGCTTGCCGACGGGCGTGCGCGGGATCACGTCGGTCAGCACGAGCTGACGAGGCAGCTTGTAGCCGGCGAGCCTCTCGCGGCAGTGCGTCTGGAGCTCCTCCAGCGACGGCTCCGTGTCCGGTCGGGCCTGCACAATGGCGGCGACGCGCTCCACGTACCGGTCGTCGGGGACGCCGACCACCACGGCGTCGAACACGTCGGGATGCGACTTCAACACCGCTTCCACCTCCTCCGGGTACACCTTCTCGCCCCCGCTGTTGATGCACACCGAGCCGCGCCCGAGCATCGTGATCGTCCCGTCCGGTTCGACCTGAGCGAAGTCGCCGGGCACGACCCAGCGGGTGCCGTCGGCGGCGGTGACGAAGGTGGCCGCCGTCTTCTCGGTGTCCTTGTAGTACCCGAGGGGGATGTGGCCGCGGCGAGCGAGCTTGCCGACGACACCGGAGCCCGGCGCGATCGGGCGTAGCTCGTCGTCGAGCACGGTCATGAACTCGCCCATCGTGAACCGGGGCCCCGCACCGGCGCCTTCTTTGTCGAACACCGTGCCCCCGGCCCCGGTCTCGGACGCGCCGAAGCTGTCGATGATCATGGCGTTCGGCAGCTGCGCGCGTAGCTGCTCCTTGACGGCTGCCGACAGGATCGCACCGCCCGAGCCGACGACGATCACCGACGACGTGTCGTACGACGCGCCCGGCGCGCTGAGCGCCTCGGCGAGCGGACGACCCATGGCGTCGCCGATCACCATGACCGAGTTGCAGCGCTCCTGCTCGACGGTGCGCCAGATCCACTCGGGGTCGAAGTGGCGGTTGCCGTTGAGCACGATCGTTCCGCCGCCGAAGAGGTTGATGAGCGCCATCCACTGGCCGCCGCCGTGCATGAGCGGCGCGTTCACGATCGGGATGGCGCGGGCATCTTCGGCCGGGACCCGGTCGGCGAGCTCTTCCGGTGTCGTGATCGGCGGCTGGCCGAACCCGCCGCCGCCGAGCGCGGCGAAGAAGATGTCCTCCGACCGCCACATGACGCCCTTCGGCACGCCGGTGGTGCCGCCCGTATAGAGGAAATAGAGGTCGTCGGGGGAGCGAGGGGCGAAATCGCGGTCCGGCGACGCCGCGGCGAGCGCGTCCTCGTACGGCGTGGCGTCCGTTTCGGCGTCGCTGCCGTCTTCGAGCACGACGGAGTGCCGCACGTTCGGGAGGTCGGCTCGGATTGTGGCCAACAGGGGCGCGAACGCCCGCTCGTGCACGACGACGACCGAGTCGGAGTTGTCGAGGATGTAGCTTGCTTCGTCGGCCACGTAGCGGTAGTTGACGTTGACGGGGACAGCCCGGGCCTTGTAGGTGCCGAGCATCGCCTCGACCCACTCGGCGCGGTCCCACGAGTAGATGGACACCTTGTCGCCGGGCTCGA
>JALZAA010000453.1 GCA_030948625.1 Actinomycetota bacterium | reverse complement strand
GCGAGCCCTCTCCACACCACGTCCGCCGCCTCCATCAGAGCCTCGAGGTCGGCATATGGGCGCCGGGAGGCGACGTTCGAAGCCCAGGCGCGCGACCCGCAGCAGGAAAGAAGATGCATCTCTGCCTCACTGCGCGGCAGGCGGTTGAACCCGGCCAGGCTCTCACTCAATCCCCAGCGGCACCAGCTCGAAGCGTGCCACGTCGACCAGCCCGCGGTCCGTGATCTTCAGCTCGGGGATGACGGACAGGGCGAGGAAACTGAGCGTCATGAAGGGGGCCGTCATCGTGACGCCAAGCGCCGCGAGCCGTCGCTCCATTGAACGCAATCGCTCATGCACCTGCGCAAGCGGCTGGTCGCTCATCAGCCCCGCGACGGGCAGGGGAAGCTCCTCCACCACGCGGCCGCCTTCTGCGACGACAATGCCGCCCCCGATCTCCGCAAGCCGGCATGCGCATGCCGTCATGTCGGCGTCATCGACTCCGAGCACTACCACGTTGTGAGCGTCATGCGCGACGGTGGAGGCGAACGCGCCGCGCCTCAAACCCACGTTGGTGGCGAAGCCGAGGCCGACGCGGCCCGTGGCGTGGTGACGCTCCAATACGGCGATCTTGACCAGGTCTCGGCCGGGATCGGCGACGAGCGCTCCGTCGCGCAGCGTGGGCTCGACGAGGTCGACGCCGGTCAGGAGCTGCGCGGGGATGACGCGGATGACACGGATTCGTTTGGGGCCGCCCGGAATTCGGAAAGAGGTCGCGTTGACCGGCGCCATGTGCATCGTCTGCCGCACCCATTCGGGAACCTCGAGCTTCGTGAAATGTGGCGCAGCACCGCGCTTCAGCACCTGCCGCGGCTCAAAGGATTGGAGGTCGTCCAGCACGAGGATGTCCGCCTGGTAGCCAGGAGCGATCGCTCCGAGGTGCCGGAGCCGGTGGTAGCTCGCCGGATTGATGGTCGCCATGACCAACGCGTCCGCTGGGCTGATGCCGTCGGCGACCGCGACCCGGACCATCTGGTTGATGTGTCCTTCCTCGACGATGAAGCCCGGCTCGCGGTCGTCGGTGCAGAACATGCAACGCTCGGTGCCGTATCGCTTTACGAGAGGAAGCAGGTCGCGCAGGTTGCGTGCGATGGAAGCTTCGCGAAGCATTACCCACATCCCAAGTCGACGCTTTTCCAATGCCTCCTCGTACGTGGTCGCCTCATGATCGGAGCGAATTCCGGCAGCCACGTAGGCGTTGAGAGCTGGCCCGCGCACACCTGGCGCATGGCCGTCGACGTGGTCTGTTAGGCCGGTCGTCAGCTTCGCCACCTCGGCCGCATCGCCGGCGATGACGCCCGGAAAGTTCATCATCTCTGCCACACCGATCGTCCGATGCCGGCGCAGAAGGCTCTCGATGTCACCAGTGCTGAAGGGTCGCCGGGGTGACTCGAAACGCGAAGCCGGAACGCAGGACGAAGCCATCACGTAAACATCGAGCGGCAGGTCGGCGCAGCAGTCGAGCAGCCAGTGGATGCCGTCGGCGCCCAGCACGTTGGCGATCTCGTGTGGATCGGCCACCACGGCCGTGGTGCCGTGGGCCAGCACGGCTCGAGCAAACTCGTCGACGGTCAGCTTGGAAGACTCGATATGCATGTGGGCGTCGATGAAGCCGGGCACGAGGTACGCACCGGCGACATCCAGCCGCTCGCGCCCGTCGTAGCGCCCGAGGCCGACGACGTGGCCATCCTGGATGGCGACATCGACCTCGAGCCACTCCTTGGTGAACACAGAGAGTACCCGACCCCCTGCCAGCACGAGGTCGGCCGGCTCATCACCCCGCGCGACTGCCATCCACTTCGCGTCCACTAGATCAAGGCCGAACCCAATCTCCCTCCCACCTCAGGGGGCAGGGCTAGGGGTGAGTGGCGCGGGGAAGGTCATCCGTGACGGCAAGAATAGCTCGGAGGGAGTGGCAGGGGCGGAAGGATTCGAACCCTCGGCCCTCGGTTTTGGAGACCGATGCTCTGACCAGACTGAGCTACGCCCCTACATGGCCGAGGCCAAATTCTAACTCGGGCCCAAATCGATTAAGTCCGAACCTTGTCTCCCTCCCACCTTCAGGGGGCGATCAGTAAGGCCCATCCTTATCGCCGCACTTGCGCGCAGGGCTGGGGGAGAGGGGCGCAAGCAAGTCGAGCAATTAGGATCGATGAAGTGGACAATCTGCCGATCCTCATCGTGGGAGACGTTCACGGTGATCTCGAGCGGCTCTTCGAGGCTCTCAAGCCGTACCCGTCTGCGGCTTGGCATACAGTCTTTCTTGGCGACCTCGTCGACTACGGCATGTTCGGCGTTGGCGCGCTGCGCTATGCCCGGGACCGTGCGAACACGACGGTGCTGCTCGGCAACCACGAGGTCGCGATGCTGTGGGCCCTCCGAGATCCAACGCGGATCGGCTGGTGGATGTCGGTCGGCGGCCAGCGCCACGATCTCGACGAGCTGGCGCGAGACCTCCCTCTCCAGGACTGGATGCGCGAGCGCCCTGCGCTGGTGCGCCTCGCCGACCGGACGCTGGCCCAGCATTGCGGCAGCGACGCCTATTCCCTGCTGATCGAGACCACCGACACCGACCCGGTCGCCACAGTCAACGCCCGCGCCCGCGACCTTTTGCTTCATGAGGGCGAGGCGACGCTGTGGGATTTGATGAGCGGACCCAACATCTTCGCGACTCAGCCCATGCGACTGGATCGATGGCTTGAAATCACAAACTGTCATCGAGTCGTCTTCGGTCATAAGCCCCACGACCGGCCCGCTCCAGAGCGCTACCACGGCGGCCGCGCGATCAACTTCGATGGCGGCTTCAGCCGGTCCCATCGCAAGTTTCGCCGCGCTTCACCGATTGGGGCCACCGTCGCTCCCCTGGGCGATTAAGCTGTAATCGCATGCCTGAGGTCCTGACGCAGACCGCGCCGACCCGAGTGGAAAGCTCTGGCAAGGCGATGATCACGTCAGCGCAGATCGCGCGCCGAGTACACGCGCTTGGCCGGCAGATCTCCCAGGTCTATGCCGATATCGATACTCCCCTGGTGCTGGTCGTGATCCTCAAGGGCGCCACGGTCTTCGCGGCCGATCTGCTGCGCAGCCTCAGCATCCCAGCCGAGCTCGAGTTCGTGCGCGCAGCGAGCTATGGATCGGGCACGAGTCGCGGCGAGCTGCGCCTCGCACACATGATCGACGGCTCTCTCGTCGATCGCCACGTCCTGCTCGTCGAGGACATCGTCGACTCCGGCCATACGGTCGAAGCCATCACGCGACGCGTCCGCCGGATGAAGCCGGCATCGCTGCGCCTTGCAGCCCTCCTCGACCGCCCGGCGCGGCGCGCCGTCCAGGTCACCATCGACTTCAAGGGCTTCGTGATCCCGGATCGTTTCGTGATCGGCTACGGGCTCGATTACGCGGGCCTGTACAGAGA
>JALZAA010000427.1 GCA_030948625.1 Actinomycetota bacterium | reverse complement strand
GAGAACACGGCGCCGGCCTGGTTGAGCGGGCCGGGGATGCACACCGCGCGTCCGTTGTCGTAGGCGCGTAGAGCGGCCGCCACAACGGCTTCGGCTGACTGCCACATGAAGCTCGGCACTGCGCCGGAGTTCAGGCCCGCCCGTTCCTGGAACTCGGTGCGCGTGAACCCCGGGCACAGCACCATGACGTTGACCCCGGTGCCCCGAGCCTCCTCGTGCAAGGCATGGCTCAGGCTCGTGACAAACGCCTTGGTGGCGCCGTACGTGGCATTGAGCGGTGTGGGCTGGTAGCCGGCGAGCGACGACACGTTGATGATCCCGCCGCGGCCACGTTCGATCATCGGCGGGAGCGCCGCGTGGCACAACCGCATCAGTGCAATGACGTTCAGGCCGATTTCTCGAGCTTCGACCTCACGCGGCAGGTCGGCGAACTTGCCGAACGTCCCGAAACCCGCGTTGTTCACGAGCAGATCGATCGGCGGCTCATCGGATTCGAGCCGGGCCTCGACGACGGCAGTTCCCTTCGACGTGGTCAGATCGGCAGCCAGCACCTCGACGTCGGTGCCGTGCTCCTTCTCCAGCGACTCGGCGAGCGCCTCGAGTCGGTGCTCGTCGCGCGCGACGACCACGAGGTCGGTGCCCCTCGCCGCGCACGCCCGGGCGAACTCGGCGCCGATCCCCGACGACGCGCCGGTGACCAACGCAACCGGCTTGGTCTTGCTCATGTGCCCCACCCCACGATCGTGTCTTACAGGTCCAATTCGGCGGCCACCGCGTCGGCGGACGCCTCGGCGGCGACGCCGACATCCACTTCATCGATCGCGCGCTCCGGATCCTTGAGCCCGTGCCCGGTCAGCGTGCACACGACGGTCTCGTCCGCGTCGATCAGGCCCTCTTCGGTCGCCTTCAGCAGACCCGCGACCGCCGCGGCCGATGCGGGCTCGACGAAGCAGCCTTCGGCCGACGCGAGAAGCCGGTACGCGTCGATGATCTCGTCGTCCGTGACGGCCCCGATGTGACCGCCCGACTCGTCCCGGGCCGCGATCGCGCCGGCCCAATTGGCCGGGTTCCCGATTTGAATCGCGGTGGCGATCGTCTCGGGATGCGGGAAGGGCTCACCCACCACGAGCGGCGCCGCTCCCCTCGCCTGCCACCCCAGCATGCGCGGCTTCCGTTGCGCGCGCTCCGACTCGAGGTATCCCCTCCAGTACGCGCCGATGTTCAACGCGTTGCCGACGGGAATGCAGTGCACGTCGGGTGCGTCGCCGAGCGCGTCAACCACCTCGAACGCGGCGGTCTTCTGGCCATCGATGCGGTACGGGTTCATCGAGTTGACAATCGTGACACCGCCACGCTCGCCGAGCTCGAGCACGACGCCCAACGCGGCGTCGAAGTTGCCACGCACGGGCACGACCCGGGCGCCGTGGATCAGCGCCTGCGCGAGTTTCCCCAGGGCCACCTGCCCTTCGGGGATGACCACCGCACACACGAGCCCGGCACGCGCGGCGTAGGCGGCCGCGGCCGCGGATGTGTTCCCCGTGGAAGCGCAGATGACCGCCTTGGAACCTTCCTCGACCGCCTTCGAGATCGCCAGCGTCATGCCGCGGTCCTTGAATGACCCGGTCGGGTTCAGCCCTTCGAGCTTGAGCAGCACGCGCGCGCCCGTCCGTTCCGAGAGATGCGGCGCGTCGACGAGCGGGGTGCCGCCCTCCAGGAGAGTGACGATCGGAGTGGCGTCGGTGACAGGAAGATGGTCGCGGTACGCCGCGATGACCCCGGGCCAAGGATCCGGCGCGCGCGTCATGACTCTTCTTCGCCGAGCACCCGAATCACCGACCCGACCCTGTGCACGACGTCGACGTCGCGCAGCGCGTGCACGGTCGCCCGCAGATCGGCTTCACGTGCCCGGTGGGTCGCAAAGATGAGTCGGGCGTCGGCGCCGATCCCGCGCTGCTGCATGGACTTGATCGACACACCGTGCCGGCCGAACTGGTCGGCGATCTTCGCCAGCACGCCGGGACGGTCGGCGACCTCCATGAGCAGATAGAACTGGGACTCGACCTCGTCGATGGGCCGCACCCGCTGCCGGCTTAGCGCGCCGATCGTCGCTCCCCGGCCGCCGGACGTGAGATTCTTCGCTGCGTCGATAAGATCGCCGAGGACGGCAGAAGCGGAGGGGCCGCCACCGGCGCCGCGCCCGTAGAGCATGAGCTCGCCGACCGCGTCGCCTTCGATGAACAGGGCGTTGAACGATCCGCGCACCGCGGCCAATGGGTGGTGCACGGGGATCATCGCCGGATGCACACGCACGGCCACGTCCCCGTCGATCTCCTCCGCCACCGCCAGCAACTTCACGACGTAGCCGAGCTCGCTCGCCGACGCGATGTCGTGGTCGGTGATGTCGGCGATGCCCTCGCGGTAGACGTCGCCCGCGACCACTCGAGCACCGAAGGCAATCGATGCGATGATCGCCGCCTTCGCGGCTGCGTCGTACCCCTCGATGTCGGCCGTGGGATCCCGCTCCGCGTACCCGAGCGTCTGCGCCTCGGCGAGCGCGTCGTGGAAGGTCGAGCCCGCCTCGGTCATCCGGCTGAGGATGTAGTTGGTCGTGCCGTTGACGATCCCGATGACGCGCCGGATGCGGTCGCCGGCGAGCGACTCGCGCAGCGGGCGGATCAGCGGGATGCCACCGGCGACCGACGCCTCGAAGAGGAGGTCCACCCCCGCCCCCTCGGCCGTCTCGAACAGCTCCTTGCCGACGTTCGCCAGCAGCTCTTTGTTGGCGGTGACGACTGGCTTTCCGGCCTTCAGCGCCTCGGTGATGAGCGAACGCGCCGGCTCGATGCCGCCAATCACCTCGACGACGATGTCGATGTCGGGATCCGTGGCGACGGCTTCGGCGTCGTGCGTGAAGCGGCTGGCGGGCAGGGGCACGTCGCGCTCACGGGCAAGGTTGCGCACGGCCACCCGGGTCACTTCGAGGCGCACTCCCGCCCGCCGCTCGATCAGGTCGGCGTTGTCGTCGAGCAGACGTATGAGGGGCGCGCCGACGTGGCCGCACCCGAGCAAGCCGACCCGGACGGTCTCGTCGCGCACCGGATCCGTCATCACGCCAGTCTCGCGCCTACGTCTGGTCGAGGCGCATGAGATCCTCGGTCGTCTCACGCCGGACGACGACTCGCGCCTCTCCGTCGCGCACGAACACGACCGCGGGTCGCGGCACCTTGTTGTAGTTCGACGCCATGGCGTAGCCGTACGCGCCCGTGACCGGCACGGCAAGCAGGTCACCGACCCGAACACCCTCGGGCAGCCGCGCATCGGCGACGACGAGGTCGCCCTGCTCACAGTGCTTTCCGGCGATCGAGCAGACGAGGGACCGGGGCTCGTCGATGCGAGCCGGGAGGTACGCCTCGTAACCCGCTCCGTACAGCACCGGACGCGGGTTGTCGCTCATGCCGCCGTCGACGGCGACGTAGGTCCGCCCATCCGGGATCTCCTTGACCGTGCCGACCCGGTACAGGGTGATCGCGGCCGGGCCTGCGATCGACCGGCCGGGCTCCACCATCATCCGGGGGACGCTCCGCAGCCCGGCGGCGGCAACCGCGGCCTCGAACGCGCCGCGCAGCATGCCCGCGTACTCGGCCACCTCGTGATCGGGGTCGCCCAGCAGGTAGCGGACGCCGAGACCGCCACCGAGGTTCAGCTCGCGGACCGGCGATCCCGTCTCGTGCTCGATCTCCGCTGCCAGCCGGGCGACGATCTCCGTCGCGAGGCGGTAGGACTCGAGCACGAAGATCTGCGACCCGATGTGACTGTGGAGACCGGCGAGCTCCAACGAACGGCTCGCCGCCACCCGCAGCGCGGCTTCCCGGGCGACGCCGTTGGCGACGGTGAAACCGAATTTCGACTCGTCGGTCCCTGTCTCGATGAACTCGTGGGTGTGTGCCTCGACTCCAGGCGTGACGCGCACCAGCACATTGGGCTGGAGAGAGCGCGCGGTTGCGAGCTCCTCCAGACGATCGAGCTCGTCGAAGGAGTCGGCGACGATCCGTCCCACGCCGGCGTCGAGCGCTTGCGTGAGCTCCTCGGTCGACTTGTTGTTGCCGTGGAAGATGATCCGACTCGGCGGGAAGCCGGCGCGCAGCGCGACGTGCAGCTCCCCACCGGTTGCGACATCGAGATGGAGCCCTTCGTCCGCCGCGATCCGGGCCATCGCAGTGCACAGGAACGCCTTGCCCGCGTAAGCGACGCTGCCCTCGCCGAAACCGGCGACGTACTCACGGCACCGACGCCGGAGCTCGTCCTCGTCGTAGACGAACAGCGGCGTGCCGTACTCCCCTGCGAGCGCCTCGAGGGCGACCGGGTCGCGGAGCCCGGGCGGGACCAGCGCGCGGTCGAGGGGTGCGGTCACGGCTGCTGCTGCCCAATGGCATCGTCGTCGTCGTCGAGCCGCGCCATCTCGTCGGGGGCCGACACGCCGAGCAGCCCGAGCGCGTCCGACAATGCGATCTGGCACGCCTCGGCAAGCCACAGACGGGCCTGCGTGAGTGCGTCGTCGTCGCTGATCACGCGGCAATCCCGGTAGAAGCCGTGGAAGTCCTTGGCGAACTCGCGCACCCAGGTCGTGATCCGATGCGGCGCGCGCAGGTCGGCGGCTTCGCCGACCACCTCCGGGTACAACGCGAGAGTGCGGAGCAACTCGGTCTCGCGTGCGTGCACGAGCACAGACAGGTCGACGTCTTCGAGCGGACGGCGCACGACGCCGCGCTCGGCCGCCTTCCGGCCGATGGACGCGATGCGCGCGTGCGCGTACTGCACGTAATAGACGGGGTTCTCCATCGACTGCGCCGTCACGACGTCGAGGTCGAACGTCTGGGGCGTGTCGATGCTCTGGAGGAGGAAGGTGAGTCGGGCAACGTCCGGGTCGACCTCGTCGAGGATGTCGGCGAGCGTGATGATGTCGCCGGCACGGCGCGACAGCCGCACCAGCTCGCCGCCACGTTCGATGCGAACCAGTTGACCGAGGATGATCTCCGGCTCGCCGGGTGCGAACCCGAGCATCTGCATACCCGCCTGCAGTGACTTCACCTGGCCGTGGTGGTCTGCGCCCCAGATGTCGACGAGGTGCTCCCACCCTCGTGCGAACTTGTCGCGGTGATATGCGATGTCAGGCAGCAGGTACGTCGGGGCTCCGTCGCTCTTCACGAGCACTCGGTCCCGTTGGTCTCCGAGATCCGACGTTCGCAGCCATACCGCGCCCTCGTGCTCGTAGGTGAAGCCGCGGTCGCGGAGGATGCCGAGCACCTCGTTCACGTCGCTGCGTTCGTGCAGCGTGCGCTCGGAGAACCAGGTATCGAAGCGCACGCCGATTCGCTCGAGGTCGTGCTGCACGGAGCGAACGGCATCGCGGTAGCCCCACTCTCGAGCCTCCTCCTGGGTCACGGCGTCGCCGAGCTCCGCCCGCAGGCGCGACGCCATCTCGACGAGGTATTCGCCGCGGTAACCGTCTTCCGGAAGCTCCTCGCCGCGGTAGCGGGCATAGAGGGAGCCGCCGAAGGTGTCGAGCTGGCCGCCTGCGTCGTTGAGGTAGTACTCGCGGTGGACAACGGCACCCTGCGCCTCGAGCAGGTTCGCGATCGCGTCGCCGACGGCGACCCACCGCGCCCCTCCGGCGTGAATGGGTCCGGTCGGGTTCAGGGAGACGAACTCCAGGTTGATCCGCTTGCCGGCAAGCGCGTCGCCCCGTCCGTAGGCGCCCCCAGCGGCGACGACCTCACGAAGCACGCCGTGGAGCCACGATGGACGCAAAAAGAAGTTGAGAAAGCCCGGGCCGGCGACCTCAACGTGGTCGAGGTGGGGCGACGGCGTGCGGTTGAGCTGCTCGGCCAGGCGCTCGGCGATCTCCTTGGGCGCTGCTCCCGCGGCGCGGGCCAGTTGCATGGCGACGGGGCTCGCCCACTCCCCCTGGCCCTTGTCCGGATCGGCGGGGTTGAGCGCGATGCCGTTCGGCGGCTCGGGAAGCCCGGCCGCCGTGAGCGCGTCACGGAGGGAATTGTGCAGTTGGTCGCGAATCACGGAGCGTGGCCGGGCTGACGCGACGAGCGCCGACCCGGTCCCGCATCGTACTTGTCATGCCGTTGCGTCCCCGTCGACTTGTGTCGTCTCCCTCTCATGTCCGACGGCGCGCAGCTATCCTGCGCGACCGGGCAGGCGGGAGGTTGCGTCGTGGCGGGACGCAGCGGTCGCGAGCACGTGCTCACCAATGCACCCGAGGACGTCGACGACATCGATTCCACCGGCCTCAACTTCGACGACGCGCGCAACCGGGCTCACCTGACAAACGCGCTCGTCAGCGATTTGTCCTGCGGAGTGAGCGGCATCGCGTTCGTGTACCGATCGCTCGACCGCATCGTCCACGGTTACGACCTCGCCGACGCCGTGATCGTCATCGACGAGGCCGGACTGGGTCGTCAGGTCTTTCGTGCCGGACGAGAAACTCTTACGAACGACGACCTCGCGCTGCTCGACGCAGAGCCGGGCGTTTACACCGACCCACCGCTCGAGCCAGGTCGAATCGACGACGGCGCCCTCATGAGCTTGTGTTCCGTCGCGCTGCAACTCGACCTGCTCCAGTACGACGCGTGGCACGACTCGCTGACCGGCCTGTACGACCGGCGCAGCTTCGATCGGCTTCTCGAGCTCGCGGTGGCGCGAAGCAGCCGCTACGGCTGGCGTTTCGCCCTGGTCATTCTCGACGTCGATCGCTTCAAGGCGCTCAACGACAGGGAGGGACACGCGGCCGGCGATGCCGCCCTCCGCGGCCTCGGCGAGGGCCTCCGGCGCGTGCTGCGGTTCGGCGACGACGCCGCGCGCATCGGTGGCGACGAGTTCGCGCTCATCCTGCCGGAGACCGACCCTGGTGACGTCCCCGAGCTGGTCAAGCGCATCGAGACGGCTGATGACAGCACGGCGCTGTCGCTCTCGTTCGGCTGCGCGAGCTGCCCCGAGGAAGCCGAGGAGTTCGACACGCTCTTCCGCCTGGCCGACGCGCGCCTCTACGCCGCCAAGGAGAAAATCATCACGTGAACCTCGACGACCTCGAGCTGGAGCTGCGCAAGCTCCCCGGCGTGCGATGGGCTGCATTCAGCGATCTCGGCGACCGGCTCTTGGTCCAGCTGCATGCGATGCAGGGAGCCCGGAGCGACGTCGCGCTCGAGGCGAGCCGGATCGCAGCGCGCCATTGCGAGGTTCCGATCACCGTCGACCTCGTTCGATGGTTGCCGCGGCCCACGCCCTCCGACCACACGATGCTGCGTTCGAACGGGTCTGCGCGTCCCGCGACTGCGACCGCGGCAGCGCCTCCCGCGCCTCCGAGTCCTGCGACACCTCCCGCGCCTCCCGCGCCGCCGACGCTGACGTTCCCCTCGCCGCCTTCGTCCACGTCATCGGCTCCATCCGCGTGGTCCGCTCCTTTCGCGCCCGTCGCGGCCGCCACTCGCGACGCGGCGGCCCCTTTGCCGCACGCTTGGCACGAGCCCCGGCTCGAGATCCTCGGTGTCCTCACGCTGGCTGACACCGACGAGATCGAGGTGCACCTGACCGACGGGATTGCCCGGACGATCGGACGCGCGTCACGGGGGCACGGGGCGCTCGGCGCCGTGCAGGCGACCCTCGAGGCGGTGCGCGCGTTCCCGATCACCATCGAGCTCCCGGTCGCGCCCCTGTGGGCACGACCCATCCAGAGCACGGCCGGCGGGCGCTCAGTCGTCGCCGTCGCTCTCGCACGTCTCGGGCACGAAGAGTGCTACGGGTTGGCGTCGGCGGACAGCGAGATCGAAGCCGCCGCCGGCGCGACCTTGGACGCCCTGCACCGGAACCTGCGCCCGGCGCGTCGCGACGGAAGCGCGTAGCGCGCCGCGTCACACAAGCTGCGTCGGCGACTTACTTGCTGTGCGCCATCGCGTCGCGAATCGCGTCGCGTACGCGATCCATGAGCGCGACAACCGGCCCGATGAGAACATTGCCGGTCGCCGACTCGGGCGCCATCTTGTGCGCGTGCGTCGGAGCCACGGTCTTGGCCATGTGGTAGATCCTCGCCATCCGGCGCCGGGTGTCGTCGTCTGCCGCCGTCCTGAGCGCGGGCAGCTCCTCGCCCTCTTCCGCGTCCGCGTGTGAGAACACCTTCTCCATGAACGCACGAACGCGTGACTCGAACTCGTCGTCATCGGCTCCGAGTTTCTCGAGATCGGCCAGCTCCTTCTTCGCCGCATCCTCTTCGGCGAGGCGCTCGTCCACGATGTCGTCCCCACCGTCGACCCAACGGCGAACCTGCGGGTGCACAATCTCTTCCTCCGCGGTCTCGTGGACCGCGAGCCCTCGGACGAGCGCCTGCCAGAGCTCCGAGCGCTGTCCCCCTGTCGCCTGCTCGAAATCGGCGAACAGCCTCCGGAACCGCTCGTGGTCTTCCAACACGGCGTCGACGATGTCCTGGGTCTCCTGGTTCTGGGTCTCTGCCATGTCGCCTCCTGGGCGTCGGGGAGATCGGTCCGACGCCGGCGCGCCGAGGTCGTGACCGCCGCTCGTGTTCTGACCGCGCGGATCTGCCCGCAACGCTTTCCGCCCAAACGACTCGCCCTGCCGCCACTACGGCGTGATTTCCGAACTCGCTTGGTACCCTCAGCCGCGCGGCCCTCGTAGCTCAGGGGATAGAGCAGTGGCCTCCGGAGCCATGTGCGCAGGTTCGAATCCTGCCGAGGGCGCAGCAACGCAACTCGCGGTCGGAAAAAGACAGCGAGCGACCAGGTCGTCGAACGGCGAGGGTGGCTGCCGCCGCGCGACCCTTGGGCTCATGGCAGAGTCGACCTTCACCGCTCCCGGCCGCGGCGACGTGGCGTTGTTCGTGCGGCACTGGCCCGCGAGTGGCGCGGTTCGGGCTGTCGTACAGGTCTCGCACGGCCTGGGCGAGCATTCCGGCCGGTACGCGCGACTCGCCGCCGCGCTCGGCGCGGCCGGGTTCGAGGTCTACGCCCACGATCACCGTGGTCACGGGCGCAGCGTGCGAAGCGCGACCGAGTTCGGGCATTTCGGACCGGACGGATGGAACGCCCTGGTCGCCGACCTGGTCACTATGGGCGAGGCGATCGATGCCCGTAGCGGGGGTGCAGCACGCGTGTTACTGGGGCACTCCATGGGCTCGTTCGCACTGCAGCAGTACCTGCTCGACCACAGCACCGAGATCGCTGCCGCCGTCTTGACAGGAACGTCCGCGGTCGACGCGCTCTTCGGCAGGCTCGATACAGACGCCTCCCTGGATCGCATGCCGCAGAACGAATCGTTCGAGGGGCGTACGGACTTCGACTGGTTGAGCCGCGACGCCGACGAAGTCGACCGCTACATCGCAGATCCTGCGTGCGGATTCAGCACTGACGCCGCCGCGCTGGCCGACATGGCGGGCGCTGCGACGCGACCCGTCGACAGCGACGCGCTGCGCGGTATCCGCGCCGACCTCCCGATCCTGCTGATGTCGGGGAGCGCCGATCCGCTGAGCGGCGCGATGGCTCTCGTGGAACTCGTCGGTCAGCGCTACCGCGATGCCGGCGTCCGCGATGTCACGGTGCTCGGCTACCCGGACGCGCGCCACGAGGTGTTCAACGAGACGAATCGCAACGAGGTGACGGCCGATCTCATCCACTGGCTGGAGCGCCACACCGAGTCGAGACGACGGCCATGAGCGCGCAGTCGTCGCTCGTACCGCTTCCGTCGTCCGAGACTATTCGCGCTGACGTCCAGCACATGGTCGACTTCGGTCCACGACTGCCGGGTTACGCCGACGTCGTGCGGCGGATCGACGCCGCGTCCGCCGTAGACCTGCACACGGGCGACCCGACGCTCGGCGCCGACCCCCCGACCTACGAGGACCAGAGTCGCCCCGTGGACTGTGCCCCCGTGCGATGAGCCCTCCGCAGCGCAGCGCATCCGCGCGGGTCCGACGCGAGCCCCCGCGGTTTCGGCGGGTCTCGGTGCGGCGCATCGAGAGCGCGAGCCCGCGGCTGGTGCGTGTCACGTTCGCCGGACAAGAGCTCGACGATCTGACGGTCGAGCAGCCGGCAGCCAGCGTGCGGCTCCTGATCTCGGCACCGGGCGCGCCCGAGCTCGTGATGCCGACCTGGAACGGCAATGAATTCCTGCTACCCGACGCGACGCGGCCGACGATCCGGACCTTCACGCCGCGGCGGGTCGACCCCGAAGCACTCGAGATGGACCTCGAGATCGTGCTGCACGGGAGCGGCGCCGCCTCCGAGTGGGCGGATGCGGCCGAGGTGGGCTTCCCGGCGGCGGTCTCAGGTCCCGGCCGCGGGTACACGATCGACGGCGACGCGCCCGGCTTCCTCCTGGCCGGTGACGAGACCGCGATTCCCGCGATCAGCCAGCTGCTCGAGACCCTGCCTACCGGGACCGCGGTGCAGGTGCACATCGAGACCGGTCATCCGGACGCCCGACTCGCGTTACCGGAACATCCGGACGCGACCGTCGAGTGGCACGAGCTGCCAACCGGCGCGGCCTCCGGCGACTCACTCCTCGACGCGGTGCGCGGCGCGGACATCGCGCCCGGAATGCGAGTATGGGCCGCGGGTGAAGCCGCCGCGGTCCAGCGCATCCGTCGTCATCTCTTCCAGGATCGTCAGTTGCCCCGCGCGCACGCGACCGTGCGCGGCTACTGGAAGCACGGCCGCAGTGGCGGCGCGGACGACGACACCTGACGGGCGACGATCAGCGCGGGAGCACGTCGGCGAACCACGCGTTCGTCCGCTCGGCCCACAGGTCCGTGATCGCGCACGGGAACGCCAAAAAACCGTGCGGCATGTCGGGTGCCACGAACAGTTCGACC
>JALZAA010000424.1 GCA_030948625.1 Actinomycetota bacterium | reverse complement strand
GGCCCCGCCGCGCCCTTGGCGACGTCGAGGATGCCGGCGGCGGCGAGCGGCCCGAAGCCGGCGACTCGGTACAGCGCCGTGCCCGACACCGTCCCGGTCCCGACGCGCCGCAGGTCGACGCCCCGGGCCCGCCGGGCCGCGAAGTACGAAAAGGGGATGGATCCCGCCGCGAAGGCCACCACGAGGATCCCGGCCGCCTGCATTCTCAGAGTTTGACCCAGCCACGGCGGGCGACGCACCAATCGCCCGAAGAGCGTCGGATCGGCGAATCGGGGCCCGGCTCGACGACCGTCCGGTCGTGTCCGCTCAAGCCGCCCAGACGACCAAGACACGACCATTCCGGACATGGCAGACTTTCGGCCGTCCGGGTCGCAAAGGGGGAAGCATGGGTCGTCGGCTGACCGTCGCCGTGCTGGCTGTGGTCACCGCCATCGCCGGGTCCGCGCTGACGCTCACCGGCGCCGCGGCGCAGAGCGGGGGCCCCGCGCAAAGCGGCCGCTTCCTGGCACCGTTCGAAGACACCCGGGCGAGCGAAGGCGCACAGGCGTGCCGGACCGACGCCGACGGCCGCAAGCTGTGCAAGCCGGCGGGCGCCACCGTCGCCGCGCTGAACAACGGCAAGGTCCTGTTCTGGGACGCGCTCGAGGGCACCGAGAACGTGAAGCTGAGCATCGTGACCGATTTCGCCAAGCAGGCGCGGAACGACCGCAGCCGCACCATCGACCTCTCCGGGTCGCAGCCCGTGTTCGGCACGCCCACCCCCCAGGACGCGGGCGCCAACCCCGGGGGCAACGACTCGCATCCGCTCCCGTTGCCGCTGCCGCGCTCGAACACGACCGTGAACGACGGCGACCTCTTCTGCGCCGACCAGGTGCAGCTCACCGACGGCCGCATCATCGCCGTGGGCGGCACCGACTACTACAACGACCCGTCGATCCCGGGCACCGATTTCGGCATCGTCGAGCTCGAAGGTCTCCGCAACGCGCGCATCTACGACCCGGGTACCAACCAATGGACGCAGTCCGGGTCGATGCACTACGGACGCTGGTACCCGTCGTTGGTGACGCTGCCGGACGGCAAGATCATCGTGGCGAGCGGCGTGAGCAAGCTGCTCAAGCCGCTGTACCCGGACCGCCCCTTCGACTCGGGCACCAACGTCAAGCAGCTCGAGGTGTACGACCCGGCAACGGGCGAGTGGACGGCGCTCCCCGAGAGTGCCAACCGGTCGCTCCCGCTGTTCCCACGGCTGCACCTGCTCCCGAACGGGCATGTGTATTACGACGTCGCCGGGCAGTCGTTCAATCCCTTCGGGCAGGCGTACGACGAGGCGTTCTGGAACCTCGGCGCGTCGTTCGACCCGTCGTCGAACCGGTGGACCGACCTCGGCGTACCAGGTCTCACCGCCGGCGCGCCCGACCCGGGATTCGGCTTCCGGGGCTCGACGTTCTCCGTCCAACTGCCGCTCGAGCCGAACGCGAACGGGGACTACACGAAAGCATCGTTCCTCACCGCGGGTGGCACGCCCAGCGCGGTGGCGCCGTCGCCGGGCACGCCGCTGGGCACGGGCATGAGCCGCATCGACACTGTCGCGCCCGACGCCGCCGGACGCGACACGCTCACCAGCGAATCGACCGGCGGGCTGAACACGGCCCGCTGGTACCCGAGTGGCGTGCTCCTCCCCAGTGGCGAGGTCATGGCGTTCTCCGGCGCCGACATCGACGAGGTGCAGGGGCCGAGCCTGGGCCGGCCCGTGAAGCAGGCGGAGCTGTTCGACCCGACCACGAAGAAGTGGAAGCCGATGGCGACCGCGGCGCGGCCGCGCACGTACCACAACACGGCGATGCTGTTGCCGGACGGGCGCGTGCTCGTCGGCGGGCACGCGCCGATCTCCACCGCGTACCTGTCGAACATCGCGGTCCCCGGCGCGAACCCCAACCCGGATCGCGATCCGACGTTCGAGATCTACGAGCCGCCGTACCTGTTCGCCGGGCACCGGCCGACGATCAAGACGGCCGACGACAAGCTCGACTACGGGAGCACGATCAAGATCGCCACGCCCGACGCGGCGTCGATCGACAGCGTCGTCATGATGCGCAACTCGGCGATCACCCACCTGGTCGACGGCGACCAGCGCGCGGTGAAGCTGCCCGTGGTCAATCGCACGAACGGCGCCGTTTTCGTGAAGACACCGCCGCGGCCCGAGGTCGCTCCACCCGGGCCGTACATGCTCTTCGTCAACGAGAAGGTGGGCGACCAGGTGGTCCCGTCGGTCGGCCACCAGACGATGTTGGGCACTCCCATCGCCGGCCCCGGCTCTGCCGCACTGCAGGGTGCACCGCCCGCACCGCCGGCGTCTTCGAGCGCGAGCCCCCCGGCGGCGCCCGCGCCGGCACCGCCGAGCGTGCCGGCACCGATGCTGCCTCCCGTCTCGACGCCGCCTCCGAACGGCCCCGGTCTTCCTCTTCCGAATCTCAGTGGCTCCGGCGGCCGCTAGCCGTCGCCGGTACACCCCCCACCGGTGGGCAGCGGCCGCCGGGGCCGTTCTGGCTTCGGCGGGCGCGCTCGTCCTGACCGGCGCGCTGCCCGGGGTCGGCGACGCCGCCGCCGCCCACGGGTCCGACCCGAGCGTCCGGACCGTCCTCGACGCGGTCGAGCCTCAGCTCCCGGGCGTGACCGTGCAGGTGGCCGCGAGCGTCACGGCCCAGCTCGTCGTGGCCAACCCGACACCGACCGAGCTTGCGGTGCTGGACGGGAGCGCGCAGCCGTTCCTCCGCATCGGGCCCGAGGGTGTGCTCGCCAACCTGGCCTCGCCGTACTGGTACCTGACGAACAGCCCCAACGGCGACGCGCCCGTGCCGCCCGACGCCAAAGCCGGCGCGCCAGCCCGCTGGGCTCGCGTCGCCGCCGAACCGGCCTGGGGCTGGTTCGAGCACCGCCTGCATCCGGCGCCGCGCGCCGTTCCCCGCCGCGTGCGCGACGCCCGCAAGACGACGACGCTCGACGAGTGGACGGTGCCGCTCGAATACGGCGGCCAGCCGGTGACGGCGAGCGGACGCATCGTGTACCAGCCCGAGCGCGGCGCGGTGACCGCGCGCCTGCGCGGGCCGGCCCGGCCGTTCCGCGGCGTCGCGGTGCAGGTGGCGCCGGGGCGCGTCCCCGCGCTGTTTCTTACCAACACCGGGCCGGCGCCCGTCGTGGTCGTGGGCCGTGACGGGGAACCGTTCGCGCGGGTCGGTCCCGACGGCGTCGAGGTCAACCGCCACAGTCCGATGTGGGCCGACAACGCGCGCGCCCAGGACCAGGACGTCAGCGTCGCCGCATCAATTGTCGATCCGAGCGCGCCACCCGAATGGGCGGTCGTCACGAGCGCGCAGAGTTACTCGTGGCTGGAGTTCCGCGGGCTGTACGCGCGCGATCGGCCACCGCGCCGAATCGTCGACGGCCACGAGACGGCGGTGCTGCGCACTTGGACGGTGCCGCTCGAGCGCGACGGCCGCGAGGTCAAGGTGCGCGGCGAGACCGTCTGGAAGCCGGTGAAGCAGTGACCTTGCGCGCCACCTCGGCCGGATATCCCTCGGGCAGCACGAAGGTGCCGTCGGTCGTCGCGTAGTACACCTGCCACGCGCGGTAGCCGAGGAAGGCGCGCTCGTCCGCCAGCATCAGCTGCGCGTACGAGTCCACCGCATTCACATAGCTATTGCTGTTGTTGTACCGGTAAAGAGCGCGGCTCATGTCTTCCGGCGCGCCGTTGGCCCGAAGCAGCCGGGCCGCGGCGAGGATCGCGTCACGGTTATCGTTGATGTCACCCTGCCCGTACTGCTCCCACGTGGCGGGGATGAACTGCATCGGCCCTTGGGCGCCGGCGCTGCTCGCGCCGCGGATACGGCCGATCTTGGTCTCCACGAGGTGGATGGACGCGAAGTACGCCCACGGGATGCCCGACACCGCCTCGGCCTCGCCGTAGTAGGCGCGCAGCACGTCGGCGGGCGGCGGCGCCACGATCTGCCAGTCGGGGAGATGTTGGGGCGGCGCGCCGTCTCCTCCGAGATCAGCGAGCTCGCGCCCGGCACGCTCGTTCGCGGTCACGATCGGCTGCAGATCCGCAGGCAGGCGGGCGACCACGTCCTCTACCCACTCCGGGTGCTTGCTGAGGGCGCGGTACGCGTCCTGCTGTTCCCAGCCCAGGCGGTCGACGTCGGTCGGGCGCGTGCCCGGGTCCCGGAGGGATCGCTCGACCCTGGCCAGCGAGGCCGCCGCCTCGGCGGGGTCCTTGGGAGCCGTGACGTCCTGGGGACCGTTGACCCGCCGCTTCTCGGTGCGGCCACTGTCGCCGGAGCATCCCGGTCCGGCCACGGCGGCGCCCAGTGCGACGAGAGCAACGGCGACCGCGACGCGCTCGCGCCGCATGGTCAGGCCAGGCGGCCGGGGCGGCCGTCGTCGGTGACGATCGGTTGGCCCGCCGCAGCCCACGCCTCCAACCCGCCGTCGAAGCTCGCCGCCTCGAAGCCCATCTCGCGCAGCTCGACGGCGGCGTCGGCGCTCCGCTCGCCCCGGCGCGACATCGCGACGAGCCGGCGGTTCATGGGCAGCAGGAAGCGGTGCGCTTCGAGCTCCGCCTGCGGGATCGACCGGGCCTCGGGCGCGTGGCCGGCGGCGTACTCGTCGGGCGACCGCACGTCGACCAGGACGTCGTCCGCGAGCTCGCCGACCGCGACCTGAGGAACGCGTTGGCCCGTGTAGCGCGGCATTGGCGCTCCTCAGGCGACCGTGCCGGGCTGGCCGTCCGCGGTGACGATCGGAAGGCCGGCGGCCTGCCATGCCTCTGCACCGCCGGTGACGTTGGCGGCGCGGTACCCGGCGGCCACGAGCGCCTCGGCGACCCTGCCGGAGCGGCCGCCCACCTTGCAGATCGCGACGATCTCGCGTTCGGTGGGCAGCTCACCCTGACGGTCCACGATCTGGTTCATCGGGATCCAGGTCGAGCCCTCGACGTGCCCCGCCTCCCACTCGTCGGCGTTGCGCACGTCGAGCAGCATGGCGCCGTCCTCGACTCGCCGCTTTGCTTCCGCCGGATCGATGTGCGGGACTTCGGGCGTCTGCTGCGTCATCCCTTATTGCTCCTGTTCTTTCGTAGCGGTGGTCCACGCTTCGTACCCACCGAGGAGATCGGACACGTCGTCGAACCCGGCCGCGGCCAGCACGCTCGCCGCGATCGACGAGCGGTAGCCGCTTGCGCAGTACGCGACGGTGGGGCGAGTCGGGTCCAGCTCGTTGACGCGTGACGCGAGCCGGGGCAAGGGCATGATGACGGCGCCCGGGACGCCGCCGCCCGCGCTCTCGCCCGGGTTGCGCACGTCGACGACCTGGAGACCCGCGACGTCGCGCCGGCGGGTCTCGAACTCGCGCACGGTCAGGCGCGAGCTGGGCTCCACGACCTCCGGGTGCTCGACGAGGACGCGCAGTGGATCTTCCAGTGCGCCCTCGACCCGGTCGAACCCGACCCGCGCCATCCGGACCTTGGCTTCGAGCTCGGTGCCCGGGTCGCTGACCAAGACGACGGGCCGATCAGGAGCGACCACGTCTCCGGCGAACTCGGCGAACCGCCCGTGCAAGCCGACGTTGACCGAGCCGCGGAGATGCCCGGCCGCGAAGTCCATGGGATCGCGCGTGTCGAGCACGACGGTGGAGCCGTCGCGCCGCGCGAGCACGTCGTCCAGCGATAGCTGCGCCGGAAGGTGCTCTTCGTCGAGCAGCGGGTGGGCTTGCCGGTTGCGCTGCGCGTCGAACGAGAAGTACATCGGCTGGAGCGGCTGGCCTTCGGTCACGAGCGCGACAAACTCGTCCTCGGTCATGGGCTGGACGGCGTAGTTGGTGCGCCGCTGCTCGCCGATCGTGGACTGCGTCTCGGTCGAAAGGCTCTTCCCGCACGCCGACCCCGCGCCGTGCGCAGGGAACACGCGGGTCGCGTCGGGGAGCGGGAGCAGCTTCGTGTGAATCGACTGGTAGAGACGACGGGCCAGCTCCTCGGGGGCGACACCGGCGGCGCTCAGCAGATCGGGGCGACCGACGTCGCCGATGAAGAGCGTGTCGCCCGTCATCACCCCGAACGGCACCCGGTCGGCGGCGTGCTCGCGGACCACCACGCTGATCGATTCAGGCGTGTGACCCGGAGTTTCCAGGATGTCGAGCGTCACGTCGCCGAGGGTGACCCGCTGCCCGTCGTGCAGGGGCTCGATCGGGAAGTCGACCTCCGTGCCGGCGCCGTACGACACGACCGCGCCTGTCTTCTCGGCGAGCTCCAGGTGCCCGCTGAGGAAGTCGGCGTGCACATGGGTCTCGATCACGCGCTCGATGCGCAAGCCGGCGGCGGCGGCGTCGTCGAGGTAGCTCTGCACGTCGCGCCGGGGATCGACCACGGCGGCTCGGCCCGTGGTCTCGTCACCGACCAGGTACGACGCCTGCGACAGGCAATCCAGGTAGAACTGGACGAAATGCATGCGTCAATCCTGTCCCAGTTCCCGCTCGATCTTCTCAACCTTCTTGTGGAGCGCGTCGTCGACCCCGGGGCGGTGGTCGATCTTGATCACGACGCTGACCCTCGGCGCCCGGGCCGCCACCGCCTCGACGCAGCGGTGGATGACCGCCATCACCTCGTCCCAGTCCCCCTCGAGGTTGGTGAACATGGCGTTGGTCTCGCTCGGGAGACCGCTGTCGCGCACGATCCGGACCGCTTCGGCGACGAGGTCCCCGACCGAGTCACCGGCGCCCAATGGCGTCACCGAGAACGCTGCCAGCACGCGTCGTCCCTTCGCTGCGAATGGCCGTAAAGCCACTCAAGTCTCCCACCCGGCGGCCGATAGTCGCGTCGAGGGTTCGCGTGAAGTCCGTTTCCGTTCTCCGCACCGCACGACCGGGCGCTTTCCCGCCAGCGCGGCTCGCCGTGTTGTCGGGCGTCGTCGTGGCGGCAACCGCGCTCGTTGGATTGGTCGCGTTCGTCGTGGCAGGCGAGGAGGTCGCCGGGCTCGGGACGCCGGGTGCCGTCCTGTTCGTCCTGGGCGCGCTCGCGTGCTCACTCGTGCTCCGAGCCACCTTGCGGCGCAGCCGCGCCGGTTTCCACGCGCTGATCGCCCTGGGCCAGGACCTCGAGAGGGTCCGCCGCGCCGAGGATCTGGCGGCGGTGCTGGCGCGGCACGGGCGCGAGCGACTGGGGTTCGCGCGCGCGATGGTGCTCACTCGTCGGGACGACCGGTGGGAGGGCGCGGTCGCGAGCGCCCTCGGCGGTGTGTTGGCCACCGGGCCGGTCGAGATCGGGCCGCTGGCCGAGCGCGCATGGAGCGGCGGAACGTCGAGGCTCCTCCGTTCCCTCGAGGGAGATCCGGCGCTCGACGAGTTGCTCCCCGGCGCTCGCAACATCGTCGTCGCGCCCTTGGTCGCGGACGGTGAACCTCTCGGCGTGGTACTCGCGGAGTGGGGCCGCGGCCGCCGGGCGCGGATCCCGGCCGTCACCGTCGATACCCTCGCCCAGTCGGCGAGCCAGACGGCGGTGGCGTTCCGCAACGCGGGGCTACTCGCCGAGGTGGAGTACCTGGCGACGCGCGATGGGCTCACGCGGGTCCCGAACCGTCGTCTCTTCGAGGAGACCCTCAGCCGGGAGGTCGCTCGTTCGTACCGGCGTAGCTCGCCGCTGTCCCTCGTCGTGCTCGACGTCGATCACTTCAAGCGTGTGAACGACACCGCGGGCCACCTGGCCGGGGACGCGGTGCTGCGCGAGGTCGGCGGCGCGCTGGTGCGCAACGCGAAGGCCAGCGACCTCGCGGCCCGCTACGGGGGCGACGAGTTCGTCGTCCTGTTGCCGGACTGCGCCGGCGCCGACGCGCTGCGGGTCGCGGAGCGGCTCCGGGCCGCGGTGGCGCGGGAGGTCACGGCCGCCCCCGTCACGGTGAGCGCCGGGGTGGGTGAGATGCCGGCGAATGCCGGCGACGGTGAGCGTCTGGTCGCCGCTGCGGATGCCGCGCTGTACGCGGCCAAGCGCGATGGGCGCAACCGGTCCGTCCTGACAGACCGGGTCACCGAGCCTGGTGAGGCGCCCTTGCACCCGTCGCTTCGTCGGCGCCCCGCGGTCGACGACGCGACGTCCGACGGCGTGGTGGCGTGAGCCCGCGGGAGCCAAGGCGGCCCTGAAGCCGAATCGATACGGCGATTACGGGCCGGGCTCGATCGGGTGAAGGGGGAGGCCGAGCGCCGGCGCTCCTCCACGGGGGATGCTCTGACGGAAAGGTATTCCAGCAGGCGGTTGCTAGCGGAAGCCGCCCCGGTCCTGTCCCGGCCATGCGAGCGAGTAGGCCACCAGCTCACCGCCGGAAAGCGGCTTCATCATCTTTCCGTTGTGCATTTCCCTGTGGAGGAGGCGCCGACTCGTCGGCGTTGACTGCGCGCGTTCCGGGCTCGGGGCGGAGAACATTGAGCCGGTCAGGACGCCTTTCCTCACAAGGGGTGACGATGACATGCGCGTCCCCCGGTGGGCAGGGTCGAAAGTCCCATTTCCCGGCAAAGTTGGGCGCGGCCCCCGAAAGTCGGGCAAGCTGTCGTCCGTTTCCGCCCGATATGGGCAGAACACCAGGCCGCGGACCGGTCCGACCGCGTGTTCGGGTGGCCTCCGGTGGTACATCAGGGTGGTGGTGCGCCTCGCGCTCGCCGGCGACACGATGCTGGGCCGGCTGGTCGCGGAACGGCTCCGCGCCGAGGGCCCGGCGTCGTTGTTCGCGCCCGAGGTCGTCGACATCACGCGCGAAGCCGACCTGTTCGTCCTCAACCTGGAGTGCTGCATCTCCGAGCGGGGCCGGCCGTGGCCCGCCCCGGGCAAGCCGTTCTTCTTCCGGGCCCCGCCGACGGCGGTCGAGACGCTGCGGCTCCTGGGCGTCGACTGCGTCACGCTCGCCAACAACCACGCGCCGGACTACGGCGAGGAGGCGCTGGTCGACACGCTCCACCATCTCGGCAACGCCGGGATCGCCACCGTGGGCGCAGGCGGCGACGTCGAGTCGGCGCGCGCTCACGCTGTGCTCGAGCACCACGGGGTTCGTCTCGCCGTGCTGGGTGTGACCGACCACCCTGCCGACTTCGCCGCCGGTCCGTCCAAGCCCGGCGTCGCGTTCGCCGACCTGTGGCGCGACGTCCCGACGTGGCTGACCGGCGCGGTCGCGGAGGCGTCGCGCGAAGCCGACGGCGTCATCGTGACGCCGCACTGGGGGCCCAACATGGTGCCGGCGCCGCTGCCGCACGTCCGTCGCGCGGCGGCGGCGCTCAGCGCCGCAGGCGCGACGGTCGTGGCAGGCCACTCGGCGCACGTGTTCCACGGCGTCGATCACCACGTGCTGTACGACCTCGGCGATTTCATCGACGACTATGCCGTCGACCCCGAGCTGCGCAACGACCTGGGTCTCCTGTGGCTCGTCGACCTCGACGTCAATGCGACGCCGACGCGGCTGGAAGCGGTGCCGCTGTACCTGGACTTCTGCTACACGCGCTTGGCAACAGGCGACGATGCGGCCTGGGTACGCGATCGTTTTCGCGCTGCATGCGCCGAATTCGGCACGACCGTGAACGAAGAGGACGATCGCCTCGTCGTCGAGTGGGACTAAGCCACATTCGGCGCGCCCGCCGTCATTCGGGCTGTGCCCGTACAACTCGGGCAAAGTTTTCGTCAACCGCGCCGTCCGCGCCGGCGTTGCCGAACATCCAGATTTGCGCACCCGGAGGCGCTGGACGCGCGCCAGCCCTGGGAATGGCGCTGGCACCGGGCGAACCGGCCCAGTGCGTGCCGTTCTGCCTGCCGGATCAGGAACCGACCCCCCAGCCGTCGCCGTTCGTCGCGCCCGCGCCGGACCCCGGCGCACCGTCGTGTGTGCCGATCTGTCCGCCCGGTGGCGGCCTAGGTGGAGGTGACCCACAAATGAACGCCGCGTTCGCGGTGCGTTGTGTGAGCTTCCCGGTGCCGTGCCTGCCCGGGCAGCAAGCGCCGCCCGATCCGGTACGACTTGCTGCGGCGAGAGCAGGAGTGCGGGGTTGCGTGAACTTCTGCATCCCGGGCCAAGAGCCACCGACCACGCAGGTGTCGCCGAAGTTGGCGCGGGATTGCGTGCCGCTCTGCGTCTGGGCGGAAGTGATCCGAGGCCTTCCCGGCCGCGATCCCTGTCCAGCGTCCGAAAAGTAGGGGTGGTCTCGGCGGACCGGGGATCTAGAGCTCCTCCGGAAAGCCGAGCGCCCCGACGAGGCGTACGAAGCGCGCGCCGGTCAGCACTCGCA
>JALZAA010000362.1 GCA_030948625.1 Actinomycetota bacterium | reverse complement strand
CCGCATTCCCGGGCGCATTCTTCCCGCGGCTCGTACGATCTCGACGGAATCGGCACGCGAGATCTTTGCCTACATCGTGCGGTCGAACATCGAGGCGATGGCGCGCCTCGCACGATAATGGAACGGCGAGGCTCAGTCGTTCGTCCCCGCCTCCTTCAACCAGCTCTCGAGGAGCGCCGCCACCACTTCGAGCACGGGGAGCTCGTCGGCGGGCAGTAAGCGAGGCCGAACGTCGAAGTGGCATAGACTGCCCCACGGCCGTCCGCTTCGCATCCGGATCGGCACCCCGCTGTACGACAGCACGGAATCGCGTGCCGCGTGAGTCACGAGCCGGGCGTCGCCTGGCGCATCGGCGGTGACGAACGGGGCGCCGGTGCCGTACGTGATGCCGCAGTACGTTTCCTCGAGGACGGCGACGTCGCCCGAGACGTTCAGCGTGGGGTTTTCCCGATCAAAGAGCACGACGTTTCGCAGTACGGGAGGGTCGGCGTGGTACACCCCCGTGAAACGAAAACGCGTGCGTTCGTTCAGCACTCGGAGCGCGGCGACCAGGCCCCCCTTGGACAGCGCGGCGGTGCACTGTGCGATGACCGCCGCGTGTTGCGACGCCCGGGGCCTCTGCCGTTGGAGACCATTGGTATCGTCTTGCGCGTCACGCGACCGATCCGCCGATTCGGGCGAGAGCATTGGGATATGTGAGAGGATGCTCGAGTCATCTGCGTTCCCTTCTGCTCAAGATAGCAAGTCCCGCTCCGGTTCCAGCGGTTCAGTTCGCCACGCGTTTTACGTCCGGCACCGTCGTTCGATGCCGCGTCGCCACAACGACAATTCGTTCGGCATCGATTCTGCCCACACCCCGCGCCGCGTTGCCGCACGTGCGTGATTCGCACGCCGCGCGGGCACACGGTGCACAGTGACCGTCAGGGGACGGGGGAGTGGGCGATGCGGGGTGACGACTGGTCACGAACCGGTAGTAGGGGAACACCGGCGACCGACGCGAGCAGCGTCGGGACGCCGTGGGGAACGACGAGCCGACGAGAGTTCGTGCGGCTCGCGGCGGCCGGCGCGGCGGCGCTCGGTCTCACGACCGGGATGTCCGGCTGCGTGCTGGCGGCGGCCGGCTCGAAGAAGCTCGACTTCCGCGACGACTTCGGGATTCTGAACTTCGCGTACGCGCTCGAAACCCTCGAGGCGCGTTTCTACGAGAAGGTGGTGGCGTCGCCGCCGCGCGATCTTCGCGCCGGCGAGCTGGAGATCCTGCGCGACATCGGGGCGCACGAGAAGGCACACGCGCGCTTTCTCAAGCGGTCGCTCCAGATCCTGCGCGTCGAAGTCCCGATGTCGGTATGGCCCGGCATCGACTTCACCAGCCGCCAGAGCGTGCTCACGACCGCCCGCACCTTCGAGGATCTCGGCGTCGCCGGATACAATGGCGCGGGGACTCGGCTGCGGCTCGCCGAGTTTCTGACCATTGCGGGCAAGATCGTGTCGGTCGAGGCCCGTCACGCCGCTGCATTGCGCGACATGCTCAATCCGGGGTCGCGGGATTTCGCCGGGGATGACGTGGTCGACGCGAACGGATTGGACCGCGCGCTCGAGCCGGGTGAAGTGCTCGCCCAGGCGCAGAAATACTTCGCCGAACCTTACCGCGCTGTGGGGCTCTGAGGTCCCTCATGATGAATTCAGACTTTCAGGAGCCCAAGCGGCTCATCGCCGCCGATCCCGAGATCGCCGCGCGCCTCGCGGCGCGATGGGCCGAGATCGATACCGGCGCTTCGGTGTCCTCCGCGACGCGCGCCGGCCTGATGATGGGCGGCGCGGTGCTCGCGACCGCGGCACTCGCCGCCGACGTGTTCGCGCAGGACGGTGGACTGCCCGGCCTCGTCGTGGACGTGCTCAACTTCGCGCTCACGCTCGAGTATCTCGAGGCGCAGTTCTACGTGCGCGGCACCGGCACAGCCGGGCTCATTCCCGCCGAGATGCGCGGACCGTTCGATCAGATCCGAAAGCACGAGGTCGCGCACGTCGCCTTTCTGCGCGGCGTGCTCGGCGCGCGGGCCGTCGCCGAGCCGCGGTTCGACTTCACTGGCGGGAGCGGATCGGGCAACGGTCCATTCGCCGACGTCTTCCGGAACGCGCAGACCTTCGCGGCGCTCTCGCAAGCCTTCGAGGACACCGGCGTGCGCGCGTACAAGGGCCAGGCGGCGAACCTGATGGGACACAACGACGTGTTGCGCGCCGCCCTCCGGATCCACTCGGTGGAGGCACGCCACGCCTCGCAGGTGCGTCGCATGCGCGGCCAGAAGGGATGGATCACCGGGAGTGAACCGGGCAATCTGCCCCCGGCGGCCGCGGGCAGCTACAAGGGCGAGAGCAACCGCTTCCAGTTCATCCTCGGCCAGCCGGACAGCAACGACGTCGCGCAGACCGAGGCATTCGACGAGACGTTGACCAAGGGACAGGTGCTGGAGATCGTGAACCCCTTCATCGCGGGAGTCGCCTGATGCGCCGCATCGTACAGAGGGCACTCGTCGCGCTGACCGCGGTTGCGCTCGCGCGGACTGCCTTTGCGCAGGCATTGGGTCCACAGCGCCAGTTCCTCGCCATCGAGCCGTACTACGAGCACACCAACCTCGATGTCGGCGTGGGCTTTCCCAAGGAGAACCTCAACGGCTACGGCGGTCGGCTCTGGATCAATCTAGATCCATTTCACTTCATTCAAAACAGCTCGATCGCGCTGTACACCTCGTACGCGCCCAAGCAGGGCGCCGTGAGCGGGGCATTCACTCAGACCTCCGCGCTCCATTTCGGCGCCGAGTACGATCAGTTCTTCCTGCGCCGACCGCTGGGCGGAGTAATCGATCCATTCTTCACCGTGGGCGTGGGCCGATATCGGTTGAAGACGGAGAGCGTCGGTTCGACGCTGACGCGGCACTATACGACGCTCACTCCCGGCGGAGGGATCCGTATC
>JALZAA010000342.1 GCA_030948625.1 Actinomycetota bacterium | reverse complement strand
TATCGAGGGCCGCATACGACAGCGTGCGGGCGTCGAGCCTGACCGCCGGACGGTCGGCAGCGTCGGCAGCGGCGGTCTCGAGCTCGGTCGCGAAATTGGTCACGATCCCGTCCTCTCCTGGCCTGGGACCGCTCACCGTACTAGTCTATTGCACATATGGTCAATAGCGCGGGCCGGGTGCGACGCCGTCTCTCGGTGGAAGACCGTCGTGACGAGCTGGTCGACGTGTGCGTGCGCCTCATCGGTACGCGCGCCTGGAACTCCGTCACGATGGCCGACATCGCCGGAGAGGCGCAGATCTCCAAAGGCCTGCTGTACCACTACTTCTCCGCCAAGCCGGACCTGTACCTCGCCGCCGTTCGCCGCGCCGCCACGCAGCTCTCCGAGGCGACCACACCGGACCCGACGCTGCCCCCTTGGCAACGGCTGCGCCACGCGCTCAGGGCCCACGTCGACTGGGTCGACGAGCACGCGCTCGCCTACCGGGCCGTCCTGCAGGGCGGCCTCAGCGGCGACCCGGAGGTGCAAGCCATCGTCGAGTCCTCACGCGCCGAGGTGCTCGACCGCATCGCCCGCGACTCCGGGCTCGACGAGGTCCCGCCGGTGCTGCGGATCGCGCTGCGCGGCTGGGTCGGCTTCCTCGAGGGCGCCTGCCTCGACTGGCTCGACACCATGGAAATCCCCAAGGACGAGCTGGTGCGCCTCGTGGCCGCCGCCCTTCAGGCCGCCATGAGCGCGGCCGCCCGCTGAGGGTGCGGCCGCAAATGGTTCCGACAGCGGCATCAACCGAGAAGCGATCGAACGCGGACAACCCCGTGGTGGGGCGGGACCGTCGTGACGCTCAAGGGGCACGAGCCGCAGATCGCTCGTCTAGTTCACCAGGAGGCTCGTGGGTCGCGACGAGTCCAGGACTGAGCCACCACGTCGCATGCAGCGCGGTGGTGACGGCTTCGCGGCCAAACCTCTCTCCCGCTCCCCGCGTGCGAGCTGGCTAACCGAAGCGCGCCGAGCCTCTAGGTAGGCAGCGCAGTGCCGTCGCCGTGGACGTGCTGAGCAACTCGCCGCCGGACAGTCCGGGCCCGCACTCTGCGCGAACAGACGGCACCACGTCGTTGCCAAAAATGGAAGCGTAGGGACGGGTTCAGTTCATCGATACAGCGGCGAGATCCTGGTCGATCGATTTGTCGAGAGGCGCCGCGCAGGCTTCGACACAGTTGCGGCCGTTCGCTTTGGCTGCGTACAGCGCGGTGTCGGCGTCGCGGAGCAGCGTGGCGGTGTCGTGGTGTCGGAGTACCGCGACACCGATGCTGGCGGTTATCAGTTGGTCGGGACGCTCAGGGATGGTGATGTTCGCGATGGCGGCGCGGATGCGTTCGGCGGCGATCAATGCGGCGTCGGCGTCAGCGTGAGGCAGGAGCACGAGGAATTCTTCGCCGCCCCATCGCCCGGCCAGGTCTTCTTCGCGGGTGGCGTCGGTGAGGACGGCGGCTGTCGCTCGGATCACGAGGTCACCGAGCTTGGCGTTACCGTGAAGCTGCACCGGGACCCTCCTTGAAGCTGAAGGCTTCAAGCACCCTCAGTCTCCAAGGAGGCCCGGGCTGACGAACGTCTTTGGGAACTACAGCTAGCCCGCACAGATCTGCTGATCCGCGCCTGACCTCCGCATACCGAATGCAGCGAGAACTCAGTGCGCTCGGATGGACTGGAACCCCCAACCTTCTGATCCGTAGTCCCCGTTCGTGATGGTGTCGAGCTGACCGAGCGGTTTGCGCCCCTCGAGGGGCGCCTGAGGTCCGCTAACGGGACAGAGATCACCTCGCCGCCGCGGCGCAACGGCCGTAAGGTTTCGGTGAGGGCAGTACGCGGAGGGCAGACACATGACCGACGCAGCGAGTGCCGCTGGCGAAGCCGTCGTAACCAAGGCCCGCGACTGGAAGGAACCCATCGGGCGATTGGGGCTCGTGGGTCAGGGGGTCGTGGCGATAATCATTGGCCTGCTCGCCATCCGTATAGCCATGGGCGAGAAGGACGAGGCCGCCACCAGCGAGGGTGCGGTTGCCTGGGTGGCGCAACAGCCGTTCGGAAAGTTCCTGCTGGTGGCACTCACGGTCGCGCTGTTCGCGCTGGCGGTCTGGCGATTCCTCGATGCGCTGATGGGCGATCCCGTCGAAGGGAGCGCCCCCAAGGACCGGATCAAGTACGCGGTGCTCGGCGTCATTTACTTGTCGCTTGCGATCACGACCCTCGGGATCACGATCGCCAACTGGACCGGATCGGGCGACACCAACGGGAGCGGCAAGTCCGGTGACGAGGGGTCGCAGAAGGCGACATCCACACTGTTCGACTGGCCGGCGGGTCGGTGGCTGGTGGGCATAGCTGGAGTCGCCGTGATGGGCTACGGGATCTACAACTTCTACAAGCAGGTCATCAACAAGAAGTTCACCGAACGACTCGATGCCGACGACACCTCATGGGTCGTGCGACTCGGTCTGCTCGGGTACACCGCTCAGTCGTTGGTGTACGCCGTCATCGGCTACTTCTTTATTCAGGCCGCCATCGCCTTCGAATCCAAGACGGCAAAGGGTCCTTCCGGCGCGCTGATCGAGCTGGCCCGCGAGGGATGGGGGCAGTGGCTCCTATGGGTAATTGCCATCGGACTGTTCGCGTACGGCGCGTTCTGCGTCACCGAAGCCAGGTACAGGAAGGCGGCCTGACCTCTCATCCCCGACCGTCACATCCCGACCGTTCGCCGCGTACTGCACGTCCGGAATCTCAAACACGCCGCCAAAGTAGCCATCGTCGCCGTGCGTTCGACGAGCAGGCACTCAGTCTCATTGCTAAAGGATTTGCGAGCGTGGTGAGACGATGTACCTGCACTAATCAAAGACTGGCACGCCCTGGAACTGGGAGTGCACGCATCCTGGATGCAATTCCTATCGCTGGAGGAAAGCCCATGGTCCAGGCGATGTTCGAGGAACCCACGTTTGGGGCTTGTCAGTCGGCAAGAAGCGCGGAACAGCCTTGACTCGTCGAAACTGATCCGACTGCAGGGCTCGAAGAGATCATCGCCCCTCGCATTTACGGCGCTGGAGCGAGATGTCCTGCTCGCCTACTACTCCGACTTCGCGGCCGGCGCGTTTACGGCGTGCCCGATTTGCCCATGCTCGTGAACGGCTGGGACGGGTGCCGGCGAAGCCTTCCGACCCCGGCCGAAGTGGACTCACGCTTGGGGGTCCCCGCTTACTGACTGTACGGACGAAAACGAGGCCGACATGCTGCATGACGTGCAGAACTACTTGGCCGTGATCAAGGTCGTCGGCGTCGGGGGCGGCGGTTGCAACGCTGTGAACCGCATGATCGACGCCGGTCTCAACGGTGTCGAGTTCATCGCCGTGAACACGGACGCGCAGGCGCTGTTGATGAGCGACGCCGACGTGAATTTCGACATCGGGCGCGAGCGCACTCTCGGGCTCGGCGCGGGTTCAGACCCCGAGGTCGGACGCGACGCCACAGAAGAGCACCGCGCGGAGATCGAAGATGTGCTCAAAGGCGCCGACATGGTCTTCGTCGCCACGGGCGAGGGTGGCGGCACGGGAACCGGCGGGGCACCGGTCATCGCCGACATCGCCCGCAGTCTCGGGGCGCTCACGATCGGGGTCGTGACGCGTCCGTTCAGCTTCGAGGGCGGGCGGCGCGCCGTCCAGGCCCAGAACGGGATCGAATGGCTCAAGGGCAAGCTCGACACGCTGATCGTGATTCCCAACGATCGGCTGCTGCAGCTTTCCGATAAGCACACCTCAATGCTCAATGCGTTCAAGATGTGCGACGAGGTGCTCCTGCAGGGTGTGCAGGGCATCGCCGACCTGATCACCACGCCCGGGCTCATCAACACCGACTTCGCCGACGTGCGCGCGGTCATGAAGGACGCCGGCACCGCGCTGATGGGCATTGGTTACTCGTCCGGCGCGGGACGCGCCATCAGCGCGGCGCGCGCCGCGATGGCAAGCCCGCTGCTGGAGGCGAGCATCGATGGCGCGCGTGGCGTGCTGCTCAATGTGTCGGGGCCGACCGACCTCGGGCTGTTCGAGGTGAACGAAGCAGCGGAGGTCGTCTGCCGGTCTGCGCATCCTGACGCCAACATCATCTTCGGGGCCGTGATCGACGACCAGCTCGGTGACGAGGTTCGCATCACCGTCATCGCCGCCGGCTTCGACGAACTGTGATGCCTTCCCGGCGTTGACGATGTGGGAGTCGCAGTCAGCGGCTCGATGGAGATCTGTCTGCTGTGGCGAACCCGTCGTGTCCGGCCGATCGGCTTGGTTCGGCCGACAACCGCGCGCTACCGAAGGGTTCGGCGCGGCGCGGGCACTTCGTTGGCGGGCGAAGCTCACTCCGTGGGCGTGACGTCGTTGCCGTCGGCGTCAAGCAAGCGGATTGCCTCCACGGGACAAGCAAGGCGGCGTCCTGTAGTTCTTCCTCGGTCAACTCGGCCGCCCCGGCCAAGACGACCGACAACGCCTCGGCGCCCTCCTGATAGGCGAATGCTTGTGGGAACTCCAGAACACAAGCCCCCGAACTCACGCAGCGGCCGTGATCCACATACGGTCGGAGCGGCATGACAGACACCTACCCGCTTCCTGACCGAAGCACTTCGATCACAAGCGACATCATGCGGCGTCGGGTGCTTTGTGGCTGGCGTCTGGCACGCTAAGCGCGGCGCCGGGCCCTCCGAAAGCCTGCGCTCCGCCGGGCTTCCTCGCCGGAGCAGTCCACATCACCCTCGGGGAGCGAGCAAGCACGCGGCTTGAGAGCGAGCCCCGCTCCTTCGCTGGGACTCGCGAGCGCCCGAACCGCCAGTCAAGCTAGCTGAACGACCGGTTCGATATCGAGAACCGTGAACCGCCCCGGGTTTCGTGGAGGCTCCAACCCTTGAGAGGCTGGAGTCATGGCAGCAGCGAGCAAGCGGTATTCGCCGGAGGTGCGTGAGCGCGCGGTCCGGTTGGTGTTCGAGCATGAGCGCGAGCACTCGTCGCAGTGGGCAGCGATCACGTCGATCGCGTCGAAGTTCGGGATGACGCCGCAGACGTTGTGTTCGTGGGTGCGTCAGGTCGAACGCGACGACGGCCGACGGCCGGGGCTCACGGTCTGCGGGTTTCTCAGTTTTTGCAGTCCGTCTAGGGGTGACGGCTGGCGATTGACTTACCGATGGTGACCGAATGGTGTTCCCACACCGCGTCGATGCTTGCCCCCCACTCTTTGAGGTTCAGGAGTTCGAAGGCACCCTCGCCGAACACCTGATACCCCACATGGCCGCCATCCGCAGTACGCGCGTACGCCCGATGTCTCTCCACCGCCGCCGCGTTGCTCAGGCCAGTGAACGGCTACGGGCCGGCACCGAGTGGGCCGACCTCGACCTTTGTGTTCACGAACGAGTTCGGCCGGCCTCTTCGATCCGAGCCAACGTGCGACTCCGGTCGTTTCGGCCCGAGGCGTTCGGCGATTTCCTTGTTGGACAGCCCGCGCGCGATGAGCGAAAGGGCTTCGCTCTCGCGCGCGGTCAGTTCCGATGTGACGTTGGGATGACGGCGTCGATTACGACGAAGATTCAGGCGGACGCGCCGATGCCGCCCTGTGCCACGGTCCGGGCGAGGATCCCGAGGGTGGCCCGCAGCGCCCCCTCAGACAGGACCGGGAAGATCCCGGCGTCTTTCCAAACCGGGTCGATGGACGACCAGTCGTAGTACGAGGTGACGAGCGTGCCGTCGTCAATAGCCGCGAGTGTGTAGCCGTAGACGTGGCCGATCTGCGGGCGGATCTGGCCGAGGATCGTCCACGCGATCTCGCGGTCGGGAACGAACGTCGTGATGGTGACCGTCACGTCGTAGCGGCCCATCGGATAATCGTTTAGGGCCTCGCGATCCATGTGCACGACGAAGCTGTCGCCGACGCCAGCTACGGGCTCGCCCGTGGCCGCGATCAACATCCCGGAGCTGTCGATCGCGACATGACCCTGCGGGTCGCATAGTAGCCGGAAGATCGTGGCTGGGGTGGCCGCGATGGTCCGCTGGACCTCCAACCGCTCGCTCGTCATCTCCACATCGTGCCATCCGGTCGGCTGGGACTCGGCATTATCGGCGCCCACGACCGCCGCCCGTCGAGGCATCGGACTGCGCCGCTCCCTGCAGCGCCCGCGAAGCGATGCCGTTCGAGATAGGCCACCAGTCGGTGGCGGGTGTCCCCGATCGCTGGGTGCGAGCGATGCTGGGAGGTGCCACGATTTCCGATGGCGTCGCTGAGCCGGCAATTTCGTGGGTGCGGTCGGCGAGGCGGTTCAGCGGAGCGCCGATGTCAGGGGAGGCAAGGTGGTCGAGGTCATCGCAACCGGCACGGGTGAGCGGGTGGTGTTCGTTCACGGTGATGTCTTCGGGGCTGAAGCGACATGGGCGACGCAGCGTCCGCTCGCTGACACATATCGGCTCCTCCTGATGAATCGCCGCGGGTTCGGAAGCAGCCCCGATGTCGAGGGAGAGGACTTCGAGGTTGACGCCACCGACGTCGTTGAGGTCCTCGGAGACGGCGCTCATCTGGTCGGACATTCCTATGGCGGCGTCGTTGCCCTCTTGGCCGCTGCCCGCCACCCTGAGACGGTTCGTTCCCTCGCCGTGTTCGAACCGCCAGCGTTCGCGTTGGTGGCCGAGCGCGCCGACGTTCAATCGTTCATCGCCGAGGTCAAGGCAATTCTCGCCGACGGTCCCTCGCCGCAAGACTTTCTGCCCCGCTTCATTCGCGCAGTCGGCGGCGACCCCTCCCGACTTCCCTCGCCACTCCCTCCACCGTTCGTCAAGGCCGCCGCCGTCCAGCAGCATGGCCGCTGGCCCTGGGAGGCCGAGATACCGGTTGAGGACCTGTCGCTGAGCGGCTTCCCAAAGCTCGTCGTCTCCGGAGCGCACAGCCCGATCTTCGACGCCGTCTGTGACGTGCTCGAGGCGCGCCTGCCGGCGCGCCGGGAAGTGCTACCGGGAGCCGGGCACAGCATCCCAACACTTGGCGATCCCGTGAATGTGATGCTGTCCGAGTTCTGGCACGCAGCGGACACCTCACACCCATCTGTCTGATTGTCGTCGGTCGGGCTATCAACCGCTCGGGATCGCTCA
>JALZAA010000335.1 GCA_030948625.1 Actinomycetota bacterium | reverse complement strand
GGTGCCAATCGTTGAAATCGCTCATTTTTTCGTTCGCCGTCCTTTCTTTTTCGCTTGGTGGACCCGTCTGTCCGAGCCGACTGGGCGGTTTGGTTTGGGAACCTCCCCCCCCTTTTTTGGTTGCAGGAAGGATGGGTGATCCGGAGGTTGGACGGATCATCTGACCCTCCTAACGCTTTGGGGAGGATGTGGTCGAGGTGGAATGGGTCCTCCGGACCGATCTGGCCGTCGCAGAGTTCGCAGATGGTGACCGGTCCTGCTTGGTCACGGATGGTTTTTCGGAGAGTCCTCCAGCGTCTTCCGCCGCGTTCGCGCGTGTCGACAATCAGACATCCACATCTATCCGGGTTTGAAACATTGGCGAATGTTCGGCTTGTGATTGGGGTCGCGATGATTGGGGCCAGGCCGGCGTCCTCGAGCAGCTCGCGCCACTGGTCGTCCGTCTTCGGGTACAGCGGCTTCCGAATCATCGGGCCGCCGTCGCTCGCTCGAGCGCGCGGCGGCAGAGAGCGATGCCGGCCTCGATGATGTCGCGGCGCGGCCGGGGTGAGTCTTCCAAATCCGTGACGCGTCTCGGATTCCGCACGCGTGCGGAATTTCGGCCAGGGCCGCGGATGAACTGGCTGCGGTCGTCGTCGGTCATGCTCGTGCCCCGGTGCGCTGGCACTTCATGCACTCGCACTCGACGGAAAGGGCGCGCTCCTCATCCCACTGTCGGCCGCTATCGCAACTGAGGCCAAGCGGACAGGCGTAGGCGTCTAGTTTTTTCAGCTCGGAAGACTTCTCGGAAGACTTCTCGGAGTGCCCGCCCGTCCTACTGGGTTTCCGCGTGGAATCGACCTGTGTTTCGCGACCTGATCGACCCGTGTTTCCGTCCGAAACCCAGTCCGTTTCGACCCGTGTTTCGGTGAGTCCGATGATCGCCACGGCACGACGTCCGGTCCCCGGCACGTAGGTAATGACGTCGTCGCCCCTGAGGCGCCTCAGGCTCTTGCTGACCCGATCGCGCTGGAACGGGCTCACTTCTGCCGGCTCGATGCCGAACACGACCGCGGCGAGCTGCGACACGGCCATAGCGTCGGTGATCCTCGAATACGTCGCCGTCATCGAGATCACGGCCAGAAGCACACGCAACTCGAACCGCGAGCACTTAGGTGCTGCCTTCGCGATCGCGTCGCGGGCGGCTTGTCCAGCCTCGGCGTATCGGTCACGAGCCCGACGCGGTCTAGACTGCGATTGCATCGGTGGCAGCCGATGTGGTTTTAGGAGAGCGCCGGTTGTTCGGGCCGGCGCTCTTCGCGTTCAGCAGCGCCGCGACGCGCGCGAGGACGTCAACATCCTCAACGTACGGCGGTAGTCCCTGTTCGCCGCGGCTGCGTTTGGCGATCTCGGCGCCGGTCATGCCGGAACCTTGTCGGTCTCGTCGAAGAACGCTGCGACGGACACGCCACAGGCCGCGGCGAGACGCTCGAGGATCGCGGTCGGCGGGCGCCGGTGGCCGCACTCGTAGAGGTTGATGGCTTCGGACGAGCGGCCAACGATTATTGCTAGATGTTCTTTTTTGAGGTTGGCGGTCTTGCGGGCGGCCCTGAGATTGTGGCCGTTGAAACGCTGCACGTGTACTCCAGTGCGGCCGAAAGACGAAGAGGTTTGCCGAGACTCCTTTGCTTCCGTCTTCGTCTTCTGCGGCCACACGGCCCGACGCCGTGCTCGCGTTACAAGTTACCCCAAGGCGCTTACGACACCGATTCCTTTACGCCCTCCAGATCGGCTCGATGCGTTCGGCGTCGAAGCGTGCGCCGTTCCCGGCGCCCTTCGCCACGTCCACTCGTTCAATGACCGCGGTCAGGATCGTGCGGCGCTGGTCGACGTCGAGCGTGGGCCAGGTGGCCCGCAGTGCCCCAGGGGTCGCGTAGCTGGTGAGGGCGCGGCCGGCGCTGTCATCCGCGAGCTTCCGGCGTGCTGTCTCGGCTCGTTCCTCCGCGCCGCGACGTGCCGTGAGCCATTCCGCTTGGCTTATCGTGCCGGCGCCGAATAGCTCGGCTAGGTCGCGCAGCGCCGCCTCAGCGGCCGCCAGTTCCTCACCGGCGCCCGTGTTAGTCGCGGCCCGCATGCGGGCGAGCCCGGGCCCGTCCACGGCGGTTAATAGCGCCTCGGTGATGATCTCCTCGAGCGGGTCGGCCGGGCAGCTCACCTTCCCGCATCCGGGCCGTTGGAACCGCGGCCGGCATCGCCATACCCGGCGGTGGTACTGGACATCACGGACCATCGGCTGGCCGCATTCGGCGCAATGGACGATCCCTGTCAGGAAGCTCCGCCGCTTCGGCTGGCCCTTCTTTGCCGCGACGCGCACCTGCAGCGCCTCGAAGTCGTCGCGGGACACGATCGGCTTCCACGCTGCCGGGCCGACGATCTGGCCACGGTGAACGCGAAGGCCCGCGATCCTCGGCGCGGTGATGATGCGCCGCAAGGTCGCGGAAACCCACCCGGCCCCACCGGCGACTTGCGGCACCTTCCGGCGGTTCCAGTCGCGAGCCACGGCGGCGAGTGATTCGCCGGAGAGCAGACGCCGCACGGCCTCGCGGATCAGCCGCGCTTCGCGCTTGTCGTGGTGCATCCCATCGGCCGTGAACCCGAAGGCTCGAGAGCCGCCCGCCGGCCTCCCAGCCTCCGCTAGCTCGTCCTTCTTTCGACGGACACGGTCGCCGGTGTTCTTGGCCTCCTGTTTCGCCATCGACGCGATCATGCCCGCCACGCCCTCCCCCATCGGCGTTGACGTGTCGACGCTGTCCATGACGCACACCAACGGGCGGCCGTCGAGGGCGTCGAGCAGCGGCGTCAGGCCACGAATGCCGGTGCGGCTCAGGCGGTCGAACTTCCAAGCGATGACGGCGTCGTAGGTGCCATCTCGGAGACCTTCGAGGAGCCGGTCATAGCTAGGCCGGCGCTTCCCGTTGTAGGCCGACAGATCGTTGTCGCTGAGAACGTCGACCACGTCGTAACCCTTGGTGTCGGCCAGCTGCCGACAGTCCCGCTCCTGACGCTTCACGCCCAGGGCGTCGCCGTCGTCGTCCCTCGAGATCCTGGTGTAGATGGCAGTCCGTGTCATGCCGGTGAGGATAGTCGGGTTTCCGTAACCCCGCTTCCTCGGCGTTCATGCCGAGCCCGACCACGGTCCCGAGCCCGGCGGGCAGGTGAGACCGCCACGACGACATGAGGTCCAGCACGGTGCCGCCGGGCGGGAAGTGGTCGGCGTACACCCGACGCAGCGACTCGATCGCTCCGGGCTCGATGTGCACGACGTTGCGCGCCATCGAGTAGAAGCCGGCGTCGTCGGAAGGGTCGATCCGGGCGAACGGGTCGTCCCGCACATCGTTCCTGTCGCCGCGCGCTGAGCTACCGGCCCTTCGGGGGTTGCTCCGCGTCTGCCGCGCCCTCGTCGAGCCCTTTGCGAAACTCCTTCGACGCGCTCCCGAGCGAGCGCGCCAGCTTCGGGAGCTGCGAGCTGCCGAACAGCAACGCCACGACCGCGAGAATGATGAGCAGGTCGGGACCGATGATCTCGCCCAGGGTGGGGGTCATCGCGCCTCCCTTCTTCGGCCACGACGAGAGTATCGACGGCGGCCTTCGTCGCACGAGCCGGGGCGCCGGTGTGACCTAGAGAGCGGCGAGCACGTCCTCCAGCGCGGCGTGGTCGGCGCTGTGGTCGTCGACGTGCTCGTACCGGACCTGTGCGCCCGGGCCCACGACGAACGTCGCGCCGAGCTGGGTCACGCGCCGCCCCGCCTTGTGGATCCGATGGCCGCCGGCTCGGGCTCGCTTCGCGCCGTCACGGCTCCGGCGATCGGTGAGCAGCCGCAAGAACCCGACTCGCCGCACGGATGCCGCGCTCGCGGCCCGGGCGTTGTCGTCCACGAGCACCGGGAACGGCACGTCCTCGTCCGACACGAACGCGGCCGCATACCGCACGTTCCCCGTGCCGATGGCCACGACCTCGGCGCCCCGGTCCTGGATCTGGTCGTAGATGTCCCGCAACTGCGAGGCGTGCTCACGGCAGAGGAGTCAGCCGAAGTGGCGCAGGAAGACCAGGATGACCGGCCGATCGGCCCAGAAGTCGCCGAGCCGGCGGGGCTCTCCCGTCGAATCAGGAAGCTCCAGCTCAGCCAGTTGGGGGAGGTCCACCGCCGCACCCTATGGGACAATGGAGTCATGACGCAGACGCACCAGTCAGAGAAGCAGTCAGAGAAGCAGAGCTTCCGCAGCATGGATGAGTCCACCGCCGAGCAGTGGGCGGTCATCGGCACCGAGTCGTTCAAGAACCAGAGTCGGGTCGCCGACCGGGTGCTCGGCATGCTCCAGTCGTTGGACGACATCACCGACGGCTTCGCCGTCGACCAGCTCACCCATTGCCTGCAGACCGCGACGCGGGCCGAGCGCGCCGGCGCCGATGACGAGGTTGTGATCGCGAGCCTCTGTCACGACATCGGTAAGGCGGTCAGCGTCCCGAACCATCCGCGTATCGCGGCCGAGATCCTGCGGCCTTATGTGCGCGACGACGTCTACTGGATGATCGAGGTGCACCAGGACTTCCAGGGCCGGCACTACTACCACCACTTCGGCGGCGACCCGAACGCGCGCGACCAGTACAAGGGACACCCCGCCTATGAGCTCGCCGAGCGCTTCGCCGACGAGTGGGACCAGGCTGCGTTCGACCCCGACTACGACACGCTGCCGCTCGAGCACTTCGAGCCGCGCCTGCGCGAGCTGTTCGGCAACCCGAAGTCGCTGTAGCTCGTTCGCGACCGCCTACGCGATCACCCCGAGGCGTCGCGCGCTCGCGACCGCACCTTCCCTCGCCTCGACCTCGTTCGGGATCTCGCCGCCGCGCATGAGCACCCGGCCCGCGACGACGGTCGTGTCGACCACCGCCCCCGACGCCGCGTAGACCAGGTTGGCGGTGAGATCACCCGGCGTCAGCTCGGGCACGTCGAGCCGCGCGAGCAGGAAGTCCGCGGGTTCCCCGGCCGCAACCCGGCCCGACTGCCCCAGAAGGGGGGCGCGCTGCCCGGTCGCGACCGCCCACGCTTCCGTCGCCGGCATCGCGGCGGGGTCGCGCGTTGCGTGCTTCTGGATCAGGGCCAGGTGCTTCACGTCCTGGAAGAGGTCGAGCGCGTTGTTCGAGGCCGCGCCGTCGGTCCCGAGCCCGACCGGGATCCCGTGATCGCGAGCCTTGGCGTATGGGAACACCTCACCCACGGCGAGCTTCAGGTTCGACACCGGATTGGTGACCACGCTGGCGCCCCGCTCCCCCACCAGCGCCAGCTCGTCGTCGTCGAGCCAGACGCCGTGCGCGAGCAACGTTTGCGGCGTGAGGAGACCGACGCGATCGAGGTACTGCGCAGGCCGGACGCCGTGTGCGGCGACACAGTCGTGCACCTCGCCTTCGGTCTCCGACAGATGAATGTGCACCGGGACGCCGCGCTCGGCGGACAGCTCGGCGATCCAGTGGAGCGACTTCTCGCTCACGGTGTAGATGGCGTGCGGGCCGAGTGTCGGTGTCACACGTGCTCCGGCGCCGGCCAGGGTGTCGAGGCTGCGCTCGGCATCCGCGCGCAGCGCGTCGGACTTGTCGGGATCGAGCCCGTCGACCAGCGGCAGGGCGACCGCCGCCCGCACCCCTGACTCTTGGACGGCGCGCGCAATGGCTTCGGGCTGCCAGTACATGTCCCAGAAGCGCACGGCGCCCGTGCGGACCATCTCGACGCACGCCAGGCGCGTGCCCCAGTACACGTCGTCGGCGGTGAGCTTGGCCTCGGTGGGCCAGATGCGGTCCTGCAGCCACTTCATCAGCGGCAGGTCGTCGCCGTAACCACGCATCAGCGTCATCGCCGCGTGCGTATGGCCGTTGACGAGCCCCGGGAGCAACGCCATGCCGGCCCCGTCGAGCACGGCGTCGCCCGGCTCCGGCGCTACCTCCGGTCCAACGGCCGCGATCTGATCGCCGTCGACGCGCAGCCCGACGCGCACCCCGTCAAGGCGCGCGTCCTGCACCGCCAGGCTCACGAAGACGCCGCCTCGACCGCCAGGACCGGGAGCACGCGGTTGAGCGCGTCCAACAGACGGGCCTGGTTGGCGGCGGCGCCGGCCCGGAACTCCCCCACCGTGAGCGGCGCGTCCGCGATGCCGTTGGCGAGGTTGTCGACGACGCAGACACCGGCATAGGGCAGCCGCAGCTCGCCGGCCAGGATGCACTCGCTTGCGATCGTCATGCCGACGAGGTCGGCGTGGGCGGCCAGAAGGCGGATCTCGGCCTGGGTCTCGAACCGGGGGCCGATCGCCTGCCAGTACGTGCCGCCGTCCTGGAGCGGCTCGTCGGTGTTCGCCCGCCAGCGATCGAGCACCATCGCTCGCCACACCCGGTCGAACCCGGGCGTCTGGTGGCCGTCGTCGTCGTCGGAGAACGAGATGCCGAGGTGCAGCGCGATGAAGTCGTCGGGCGCGACAAACGTGCCGACCGGGAGATCGGGCCGGAGGCTCCCCACCGACGCGAACCCGAGCACGCGGTCGCACCCGACATCGGCGAGCGCACGCACATGGGCACGGTGGTTGATGTACGGCGCCGAGGTGAACCGGTCGAGACCGTGCCGTTGGAGCACGACGTACGGGCCGGCGTCGAGCAGCGCCACGGGTCCGTACCGCGTGTCGACGTCGACGCGCTCGGCGCCGGAGGCGAACGCAGTTCCGAGGATGCCGTGGCCCCCGGTGACGGCGAGGCGTCCCACGGCATCGAGCCTAAGTGGTTTCCAGGATGGGCGAGCTACGGCGGCGCCGCCAATGCCGACAGTGCCGAGATGAGCGCGTCCCGCTCGGTCGCGACGCCCGTACCGTCGCGAAGGGTCGGCGGAAGCTCGATCTGAATCCCACCGCCGCGCGGCCGGTTCACGGGATTGTCCGGATGCACGCCCCGAAGCGTGGGAGGGATCGCGTGCAGGTCGTCGACGAAACGGTGCGACGGCACGGCCTCCCGCAGCACTTCGGAAGCCCGAGCCGCGAGGTCCCGGTTCTGCCCGCCGATGAGCACGACATTCGAGTAGCGCCGACGGCCATAGCCATGTACGGAGACTGCGACGTCCACGTGCTCGAGGAACGCGCTGAGCGCGGCTGACAGCGCCGGGTCGACGAGCGCGGACGGAATGTGCCAGCGCAGCTCCTCGGGTTGGCGCACGGCGTACAGCGAGGCGTTGCCGCGCTCCGCCGCCGCCTCGGCAACTTCGGCCGTCCCTCGCTCGAGGCTTCCGCCGTGGAACGCGAGAAACCCGAAGCGCGAGCGCAACTCGCACTGCTCGATGACGCCTGGGGACTGCAGTAGCTCGTCGAACATCCGAGCACTGAGCGTACGCGCCGGCGACAAGGTGCAAAGCGTGCGAACCGAGCGATGCCCCGACGAAGCACCAAAGATGCGCGTTCCTGTGAACGCCCGGTGTTACTGTCCCGCGTAGCTACGCAATGAATCGCGCGCTCCCTTCCGCCCGCCCGGGCTCCCGCCCCTGCCGCCACCGCGGGGCCGTGCTCGCACTGGCAACTGCGCTCGCCGCGGTGTCCGCAACGGTCGTCGCGACCGCCCCGACGGCATCGGCACAGGAGGACCCGGCGATCACGCGTGCGCGTCAGCAACTGGAGCAATCCCAGGCGGAAGCCAATGCCGCGCACGACCGGTACGAGAAGGCGGTCAGCGACCGCGAGCAAGCCGAGTCGCAGATCGCCGCGCTCGAGCAGGCCATTCCCGCGCTCCGCGCCCGCGAGGCGGAGTTGCGCGCACAGCTCTCCACCCGCGCGGCCGCGCTCTACAAGAACAGCGATGCCGTCGCAGGGCTCGACGTACTCACCGCCAAGGACCGCATGCAGGCGGGCCGCAGGACGAAGCTGACCGAGGCCGCGGACGCATTCGACGACGAACGGGCGCGCCAGCTGGTCGAGACGGCCGACCGTCTTCAGCAGGCGCAGGTGGCGCTCGAAGCGAAGCGCGCCGAGCGAGACGAGCTGGTCGTCAAGTTCGAGCAAGAGAAGGCAGTCTTCGAGCAGAAGGTGGCGGCGGCGAATCGGGCGCTCGAGATCGCCGAGGAGATCGGCGCCCTTCGCGCCCTCGGCGAGCCGGTCATGGGCC
>JALZAA010000301.1 GCA_030948625.1 Actinomycetota bacterium | reverse complement strand
CTCATCGATGCCTACGGCAGCATCGAGTTCACCCGCGCATATGCGGCGGGTATCGCGGGCTCGGCGGCCGACGCGTTCGAGGTCGCGTTCGCTGCCGCCCGCCCGGGACCCGACACGGACTTCGTGCGAGCCGTCGTCCCCTACATGCTCGACCGCCGGCGGTAAGGCACGCCGGCCCACGCGGCAACGGCCATGCCCCAGCGCGCTTGTACGAGGGCAGCTGATGGGTATGAGTCGTGATCGGCCTTGAGCCTGTTGACAATCATTTTGGCGTAGTCGCGAGCGGGCGTCGTACGACTGCATGCTGGCGGGGTTCGAAATCGTCCTCCGCGGCGCCGCGTCAGCGTTGCTTGTTCAAAGGTCGCAACGCGTGCGACCATGGCGTCGGTCGACAGGGCGTCGAGTGCGGCGCGCTTCTTGTACAGGTACGCATGCCAGAAGTCGACCGTGACTGTGTGGATGATCAGGAGAGGGACCGCGGGGAACTCGGCGGAGAGTGGCGGCGCACGCGTCTGGGCGGACGGCGACGTCTGCGCCTTGTCCGCGTCGGACCCGTCACACGATGCAACGACGAGCGCGATCGCGACAACAAATATTCCGCGACGCATTCAGTGCTTACACCTAGAGCCCGAACACGCGACGGGAACCTGTTCAAGAAACCAATCTCCTCAAGTCGTACAAACCGTGACGCACCGGCAATAAGATCAGTGTTTGCGAACCACTGTTTTGCACGTCAGCCGTACGTCCTTCTTCGAACGTCGCGTCGTGTCGCACCCGTTCTCACGCGGGACCAGACTGACACTGATCCTCGCGCCAGATCGGCTGTGAACGACGATGCGCTATGGACATCGTTGACCGCCGTGTCTGGGCTTCGTAGCGTTCTTTGAGCTAGCGCTGCTGGGGGGTACCTGACGGTAACCGATTCAGTGGGATCCGCGCCACGCTGCAGCGTTGGAGCGGAGTGGCAGGACGGCGCCGAGGTGCCGGGGGGTCGCTGAGGTGTGGAACATCACGCTGCGGAACATGCAGTTCCGGGCGCGCCAGTTTCTTATTGCGATTGTGGGCACGGCCTTGGTGTTCGCCATGGCGTTGCTCGTGACAGGTCTCAAAGAGGCCTTCAAGACCGAGGCCGACACCGCGATCACCGCGATCGGTGGCACCGGTTGGGTGGTGCCGGTGGGTAGCGAGGGACCCTTCACCGGGTTTTATGCCATGGCTGGGGCGGACGCGGAGCGGATCCGCACAGTGCCCGGTGTAAGCCGGGCAGACCCCGTGTCCCTGCTTCCACAGACGATCCGCAAGGGGTCCGACGTGAAGATCCTTACCGTCGTCGGTCATAAGGTGGGCGGCCTGGGGGAGCCGCGACCGGACGAGGGCCGTCGTGCACGTGCGTCGGGTGAGGTGGTCGCGGACCGGACGCTCGGGTTCGACGTCGGTGAGAAGTTCAACGTCCGGGGGCGCGAGCTGACCATCGTCGGGCTGGTCAGTGGCCTCACCATCGGCGGTGGAAATCCGTTGGTCTACCTGCCCATCGAGGACCTTCAGGCTCTGGCGTTCAACGGAGCGTCGCTGATCAAGGCCGTCGTCATCACTGGCACGCCGCGCGCGCTTCCGCGAGAGTTCAAAGTCTTGTCCCTTGACCAGGTCCGCAACGACATGCTGCGGCCCCTGAGTAGCGCGGACAGTGCGATCAACAACACCCGTCTGCTGTTGTGGCTTGTGGCGGCGGTCATCGTCGGCGCAGTGATGTACATGTCGGCGTTGGAACGCGTGCGCGACTTCGCCGTCCTGAAAGCAGTAGGAGCGACGACGCGCATCCTCGTGTTCAGCTTGGCCGCGGAAGCGGTCCTCGCGTGCCTCATCGCGGCCGCGCTCGCCATCGGATTCGCAAACCTCCTGGTGCCCATCTTTCCGCTGCCCATCACGTACACCACGAGCGCCTACGCCATCCTGCCGGTGATCGCGGTGGTCGTTGGGGTTCTGGCGAGCCTGGCCGGGGTGCGCAGGGCGGTGCGGACCGATCCGGCGGCGGCCTTTGCGGGGACGTGATGGTCTACCTGCGGATTCACGACCTGACCATCGAGTACTCCCAAGGCGACTACGTGGTTCGCCCGATCGACTCACTCGAGGTGGAGGCTGCCGACGGGGAGCTGGTGATCCTGCTGGGTCCAAGCGGCTGCGGGAAGACGACCCTGCTGTCGTGCCTTGCGGGCATCCTCACACCCACGGCTGGGCGGATCACAGTGGGCGACGTGGAGGTCATTGGTCTCCACGGACCGGCGCTGGCCCACTACCGGCGTCACATGGTCGGCATCGTGTTTCAGGCATTCAACCTCATCCCGAGCCTGAACGCCCGGGAGAACGTGATGGCGCCTCTTCGCGTTGCGGGCGTATCCGCCCGCGCCGCGCGTGCTCGCGCCGAGGAACTGCTGACACAGGTCGGCCTCGAGGACCGGATGGATCACCGGCCCAAGGCATTGTCGGGTGGGCAACAGCAGCGGGTTGCGATCGCGCGTGCGCTGGTCCACGACCCGCCGTTGGTCTTGGCCGACGAGCCCACCGCCCACCTCGACCACGTCCAAGTCGAGGAGATCCTCCGCATTCTCAGCGACATCGCTGCGCCCGGACGACTGGTAGTGATCGCCACCCATGACGAGCGGCTCATCCCGCTGGCTGACCGCGCAATCGACTTGGCTCCCAAGGTGGCAGCGGGCGCCGAACCCCCCTCGCGGTTGCACCTCGAACCCGGCCAGGTCCTGTTCACCGTCGACAGCATCAGCGATTTCGTCTACACGGTGGACGAGGGCGAGATCGACCTGGTCCGCCCGCGTCCTGATCACACCGAAGAAACCGTGTACACGGCGGGGCCAGGCGACTACTTCGGCGAGTTGGGACCGCTCCTTGGCCTCCCGCGCTCCGCGACGGCCCGGGCACGCACCGCCGCGGTTGTCACCGGCCACGCAGCTCGTGATTTCAAGAGGCTTGCCAAACCGGGCAGGATGCGCATGCCGCCGCGATCGTCAACTGGTCGGACGACGTGAGGTCACCGCGCCGTCGCGTGAAATCGTCGCCCGTAAATAGGGCACGCGAACGTCGAAATCGTGGCTGGTTTGGGTGGGTTGTGACGTTGTGGGGCCTCGCGCATCCTCAGTGTGCGGACGCCTTCGTCACCGAAGGCACTGCGTAGCCAGAGGCATCGACGTCCCGCGCGCGGACCGTCACTTCATTGAGTCGCGCGAAGCGGGACGCACGGTGGAGATGTGCAACTAGCCTCTCTTTGGGCGTCCCGTGGCAGGGTGGGCAGGAGGCAGCGATGAGCCAAACCCATGTGGCGGCTCTCCTCGTAACCGACCAAGTTCGTTCAACGGAGCTTCACACGAGCCTGGGCGAAGAAGCGGGTGCGGAGCTACGACGTGCCCACGATCGGGTCTTGGTCGAGGCAGTGGGTTCGCACGGCGGCAAGGTGGTCAAGGGACGCGGCGACGGCATCATGGCGGCGTTCGATGGCGCCGCCGACGCATTGGCAGCCGCGGTTTCGATCCAGCAGGGCATCGACCGTCTGAGTCGCCGCAGCCCCGCCGCGGTTCTCGTGCGAGTGGGTATCAGCGTTGGCGACGTCACGTGGGAGGACTCGGATTGTTTCGGTGTCACGGTCATCGAGGCGACGCGCCTGTGTGAGACCGCCGAGGGAGGACAGATTCTCTTGGCCGATCTCGTCCGGGCGATGTCGAGAGGACGCGGCGGACACGACTTCAACTCCGTCGGCAGCCTGAAGCTCAAGGGGCTGCCTGACCCTGTCCCGGCGCTCGAGCTGTCCTGGAGCGCGCCCACCGCCGACGAAGCGCTGCCGCCGGCGTTAGGCGCGTCGGCGGGCGGATGCTTTGTCGGGCGCACCGCCGAGTTCGAGGCGCTCGCTGCGGCTTGGAAGCAGGCGAGTGAAGGATCCTTGCGCGCCGTCCTGGTGGCGGGCGAACCCGGAGTCGGAAAGACCCGACTGGCATTCGAGCTCGCACGCCGGGTTCATGACGACGGGGGCACCGTCTTGTACGGGCGGTGCGAGGAGGACTTGGGTGTTCCATACCAGCCGTTCGCCGAGGCGATTCGGACCTACGTCGCTGCTTGCCCGCTCGACGAGCTGGTCGCCCACGCCGAGGCGCACGCGGGCGAACTGACACGACTGGTACCCGAGCTCGCCCGACGTGTGCACGACTTGCCGGCGCCAGTCGAGGCTGAGCCCGAAGTCGAACGATACCGGCTATTCGAGGCGGTGGCCGGGCTGCTTGCCACCGCCACACGGCAGGCTCCAGTCCTGTTCGTGCTCGACGATCTGCACTGGGCCGCCAAACCGACCCTTCTGCTGCTGCACCACCTGGTTGCGAATCGCCAGCCAAAGACCATGCTGATCGTCGGCACATATCGCGACACCGAGTTAGGCCGCGACGGCACTCATCCCCTCGCCGGTACGCTGGCCGATCTACGTCGGCACGAGTGCGTCGAGCGCCTCGCACTCGACGGTCTGGACATTGGCGACTCAGCGGCTTTCGTCGAAGCAGCCGCGGGCCAGAGCCTCGATGAGCGCGGGCTGGCTCTGGTGCGGGCGCTGCACGGCGAGACCGAAGGCAACCCGTTTTTCATCGGTGAGATCATGCGTCATCTCATCGAGACCGGCGGTCTGTTCCAACCGGATGGGCGGACTTGGCAACCGACCGGCGGCGAGCTGGGCTTGCCCGAAGGGGTACGCGAGGTCATCGGCCGGCGCCTGGCGAGACTCTCCGAGGACACGAATCGAACGCTGTCAGTCGCCTCGGTGATCGGCCACGAGTTCACCCTGGAACTCGTGGGAGCAGCCGCTGATCGTGACGAAGAGCACGTGCTCGAGGCGGTGGAGGAGGCACTGGCTGCCCGTTTGCTGGCGGAACGCCCGGGTTCGATCGATTGCTTCGAGTTCTCGCACACGCTCGTGCGCAACGTGATCTATAGCGAGCTGGCGGAAAGCCGACGAGCCAGGCTTCATCGCCGGGTGGGCGAGGCGCTGGAGAACCTTGTTGGGGCGCGACCTGACGTCCGGCTCACCGACCTGGCACATCACTTTCTCGTCGCCGCACCCACGGGAGTGGTGCACAAGGCGGTGCGCTATTCGATCGAGGCAGCCGACGCAGCAATGGCCAGCCTCGCCTTCGAAGACACCATAAACTTGTGCCGGCGCGGTCTGGCTGCCGTCGAGCGAGCCCGCCGCGACCGGATGCCGATTGAAGACACCGACGAGTGCGATCTCTTGCTCCGCCTAGGGCGAGCCGAAGTCCGTGCGGGGCGGCGCGGTGGCCGTGACACTCTGCTGCGCGCCTATGAGGTGGCATGCAAACTCGGTGATCACCGCAGGCTTGCGGAGGCGACGCTCGCCGAAAGCCGAGGCTTTTTCGCCCGCATGGGTCGCGTGGACCGGGAAATCGTCGAAGCGCTCGAGACTGCGATTGCGGCGCAGCCCGTCGATGACAGTCCAGTGCTGGCGCAACTCCTGGCCACACTCGCATCCGAATTGGTATGGGCACCTGATGGCGAGCGTCGATTCGAGCTCAGCGACCAAGCACTGGCGATGGCGCGCAGGTGCGATGACGCCAGAACGCTGGCACGCGTCCTCCTCCTCCGCGATTCGACGATTTCGGCTCCTGACACACTCACGGAGCGGATAGCGGAATGTGATGAGCTTCTGCAAATCGCAGATCAATTGCAGGACCCTGCCATCAGATTCCAAGCGGCATTTCAACGCGGTGGGACCGCAATCGAGTCAGGCGATGTCGATGCTGCGAGCGAGATGGTCGACCGTGCCGACATGCTGGCCAGGGAGCTCCATCAGCCCACGCTCGTGTGGCAAGCCGGCTTGATGCGCACGTCGCGCAAGATCCTGGGCGGCGCGCTCGACGACGCCGAGCAGCGGGCCATCGAGACCCTCGAATCGGGGCGACGCGCAAACCAGGATGCGGAAGCGTTCATCTTCTTCACCGAGCAGATGCTCGAGATCCGCCGCTGGCAAGACCGATTGGGGGACATGCTTGCCGATTTCCGAGAGTTGGCGGGTGTAGGTCGCATCGACTTTGGCTACTCCCTGATGCGATACCTGTACGACGCAGGAGAAGAGGACGCCGCTGCCGCTTGTTATGACGCGGTGATGGAGCGCCTTCCGCTGCCGCCTCGTCGGGACATGCTGGCGGCAACCACCCTGGGGAACTTGGCGTACTTGGCGGCGCGCGTCGGTGACGGCGAGCGGGCGCCTTCGATGTACGAGATGCTTCTACCGTTCGGTGATGCCTTCGCCTCCACGACGGTTGCGAAGCCCGCGGGTTGGCACCACTTGGGCATGCTCGCCGCAACGATGGGCCGATCAGAGCTTGCCGAGGACCACTTCTCACTGGCGGTCACACTTCACGAGAAAGCCCGGGCCCCACTGCTGGTCGCCGAGACCAAGTTCGAATGGGCACGGCTGCTCGTGGGACGTGGAGCTGACCTTGACCGAGCGGCCGGCCTCCTCGACGCCGTCCGAAGTACCGCGACGGCCAGTGGCTCCGGCTTTCTCGAACGGAGCTGCCTGGACCTCAGGGCCTGACGAACTCTGCGATCCTCGCCTTCGCCGGGACGGGAATGACGGGCAGACTATGGACGGCATCGGCGGCCCGACGACGGGCGCGCGTGCCCGCGGGTTCGACCCATTGCGCGGGGAATCGCCATGGAGTCCGGCGTCGCCATGGAGGTGGGTCGGCGTTGCTTTCCGCGATCCACCACCGGTACAGCTGTCTGCTGACCGCGACGTTCAGGCGAGCGAGCGCATTGGATCGTACGTAGGGCGAGACGATCGCGTTGACGGGCCGAAGCGCAGCGGTCACCAGCCGCATCGGGCCCGCAGGCGGGACGCCCAGCATGTCGGCGTCCTCGTCGCCGATCAGCCGTCGCGTCAGAGCCCGCGGCACGCCCCTGAAAAATCGCGGCATCGACGTCTCCGACGCGCGGAGCAGTGCGGCCATGAGCCTCAGGCCACCCGGACTGGCCTGGCGGTTGCGGGCGAGGATCACCCGTGAGATCAGTTGCATGTCGGAGTAGGTAATGGGTTGTTCCGTGCTCGGCGGTGTCTGCCGAAACAAGCGGTCGTAGTCGATGCCCAGGAGGTGTCCCATGACGAGCCAGAGATGGAAGTAGGCGTCGCGGTCCTGAACCGTGACCGTCACGCCCATCTCGTCCAGCGATCCGATGACGGCGACGGTGAACGCGGCGAGAGTGCCGACGAGGTCCTCCTGGTTGATCGGCACGCCCAATGATTTCTTGTCCCATTTCGTTGTGGTGATGATCATGTGGCGGACCGCGCCATGAAAGAGCCGGACGTTGCGAGCGGCCTGGTATGCGCGGCTCTCACGATGCAAGGGCGGCTTCGACGAGTCGTCGGAGGCCATCGCGTCCAGCAACATCTGGCCCGTCTCCCCGAGGCGACGACGCGCGTCGGACACGAGCTCGGTCGTGGTCGTCAGGACCTGAGCGCCGTGCGCGGCCGTGTAGCTGGTCGGGAGTGACGCAGAGAACAGCACAGCGCCGATCTCGAGTCCGAACCTTCGAAAGAACTCTTGCCCGGCCCACAGCTTCGCCCTGTCTGCCCATCGTGGGAGCTCAGGCTTGGGTGGACCAGCCGCGAGCACGGTGCCAAACCCGGCATCGACGAGCTCTCGCACGTACTTGCGGAGGCCGTCGACACTCTTCGTCTTCTTGTCCATGTCTCCCGTAATCCACGGATCGATCTCGTCATCGCCAACCGTTCGCAGCCAGTTGAGGTGCTCGTCGCTCAGGTCGAGCTGCAAGGTCTTCAAATCCGCCGGGGGGAGTTGCCGATAGAGGTTCGGGTCCTGCTGGCCGGCCCGGAAGAGATTGATGATGAAGTTCATCCGGTCGCGGAAGCACGTCCAGTTCTGGGCCGCGCCGCCCTCAACAGTCCCGCGGGATCGGTCATACGTCTCGAAGAGCGTCGCTGGCTCTGGCTCAGTCAGGGTCTCGAGCGAAGACGGGTAGCGCGGCGTTCCGTCGGGCGGTCGAAGCGGACGGCCGAGCTTGAGTGGTCGGATTGCCCACGAGAACAGCGGCGCGTTGAGTGCCATGACGCGTTGGGTCATGAACGTCGCGAACAACTCTGAGGTGATCCGGAAGGGCGACCACGCACTCCGCAAGGCCCACGACCTCTCGACCTTGAGAGAGAGCGTGTCGGCGACATTCGGACCTGCGGGAACGACACTGACGTAACGGCCGGGAAAGGGCTCCAAGGCGACCTTGAGCAGCCGGTCGGCCCGCTCCTGCTCATACGCCCCGAGCAGGATGTTGCCCCGCAAGACGAGCTGCGCCTTCTCGTCTCGGTCGCGAACATTCGTTGCGTCGTAGTAGCAGTCCAGCCCTCTCCACAGTTGCCGTTCGCCTGACTCCGCCTTCGGAAACAGCAAATTTTCTTCGTACGCCGTGACGTTGCTCTCGCGGTACGTCCGCCATGCGTCTCTGTCGTAGGTGGGGTTCCGTTCGACCCATTCGAGAAGCTGGGTCACCGAATAGCCGATCTCCCGAAAGATGGTTCGATTGCCGATCGCGAGCGCGAGTTGTGCTGCTCCGTGATCGCGAGTGATCACGCGGTATTGCAGCCTCAACAACCATGGGTGGTCCTGGGCAGTTATCGACGTGTCCTCGTCGTAGACGAGCTCTTCGATTCTCCGCGTCGCCTTGTCCAGGCGGAGGCTCTCGCCGATCGTGCGGGACGACCACGTCGAGAACGTGCACCAACTCGCGTTATCGCCGATGAGCCCCCGGAGTCGTTCCGAGATCTTCCAGTACGCGTACGTGATCCACCGATTGCGGTAGACGTCGTCGCGCAGGTCGCAGATCTCGTCGATCTCGGCGGTGCCGATCGGACCCTTCGTGCTGAGAGGCATTGTCGAACCCCCTCCCACTCGCGTCATCGGTCTCGTCCACGCGAGGATTCGACGTTGACCGCACACGCTCGCGGAGCAGGGACCGGCGCGCAAGCATCAAGGCGACAGATGAACGAAAATGTCGCATCTGCGAATTGCATGACGTGTTATCGGCGGTGATGGTCGGGATTGGGGTACGTGATGGGTCGCCTCGGGCATCTGTTCCTCGCTCTGGTGTTGCTCACCGCCGCGGCCGTTGTTGGAGGCGCCGGGCCGGCACACGGGGTCTCGAGCGGGTCGCGCTCGCAGAACTGCGCGCCTGCCCGTGCAGCTCAGGCCGGAACCACCGAACGCACGATGCAACTAGGCGACCTGCAGCGGCGCTATCTCGTCACGATCCCCGAGCGTTACAACGGGCGGAAGCCGGCGCCCGTCGTGCTCAACCTCCACGGATTCTCCGGCAACGGCGAGGCGCAGAACGCGAGCACGGATATGCCGCAGCAGGCGGGTGCCCGCGGCTACGTGGTCGTCGCTCCCGACGGCGGTCCGCTGAAGGTCCCGATCGGGTTGGTCCCGGGGAGTGAGAACGCGGGCTCGTTCGAAGGCCAACCCTTCTGGAACCTCTTCGGCCCCGGCGAGGTCGACTTCGGTCCTCCGCGTGGCAGCAACCTCGGCATCGACTCCTCGCTGATCGGTGCCGACGACGTTGGCTTTGTCGCTCAACTCCTCGACGCGCTCGAACAGGAGCTATGCATCGATACGCATCGTGTGTATGCGGCCGGAATGTCGAATGGCGCGGGCATGGCGACGATACTGGGCTGCGTACTCGGCAACCGGCTGGCGGCAATCGCACCCGTCTCGGGCGTCAACCTCACCGGCAAGTGCCCGGGCCGGGGACGCATCTCGGTACTCGCGGTGCACGGAGACGCAGACGACTCAGCCGTCTACAACGGCAACGGTTTGCTCGGCTTTCAATTCGGGAACCCGTCCGTCCCGGAGCGAATGGAGCAGTGGGCGAAGCGTGATGGCTGCAATGACCAGCCCGCGACGAAGAATCGAGGCCCAGCGTTGATGGTGTCGCGATGGAAGGGATGCGCGAAAGACGTCGACGTGCAGCTCTGGACGATCCACGGGTGGGGGCACGAATGGCCGCGTGCCAGTTCGGCCAACGAGCCGGGCGTCATCGACGCGACCAAGGTCGCACTGGACTTCTTCGACGCCCATCGGCGAGGGTGAGCTGATGGAGACGCGCAAGCTCGGATCGCTGGAGGTCACGCTGGTCGGGCTCGGCTGCAACAACTTCGGGATGCGCATCGACGAGGACCAGAGTGCGGCGGTCGTCCATGCCGCCCTCGACGCCGGCATCAACCTCTTCGACACCGCCGACGTCTACGGCGGGACGCGCTCGG
>JALZAA010000283.1 GCA_030948625.1 Actinomycetota bacterium | reverse complement strand
GCTCGGCGTAGCTGTACGTGCCGAGGTCCTTGCCCTCCATCCAGTCGACGAGCGACCCGATGTGGCGAACCGCGGTCTTGATGTACCACGGGAACGACTCCTCGGCGTCCGCGAACGCGGCTTCGTTCGTGTCGGCGCAGTGGACCATCGTGAACGTGGCGGCGCGGTCGTTCACGAACTTACCGACGGGCTTCTCGCACTCGTTCAGGCCCTCGTGGTACATCGCGATGCGCTCGACGAGATCCTCGGGGGGCACCCCGACGGTGAACGAGCACAGCCCGATGCCGTGACGGCCGATCTCGCGATGGCCGTCGGCGCTGCTCGTCGCGCCCCACAGCGGTGGGTGTGGCTTCTGCAGCGGTTTCGGCTGCACGCGCCGCGGGCCACCCATGTGCCAGTACTTGCCGTCGGCTTGGTAGTACTCGTTCGTCCACGCGCCGACGATGTGCTCGAGCGCCTCGGACCACATGGCCCGCGTGTCGTGCGGGTCGATGTCGAAGCCTTCGATCTCGGCACGCGTCGACGACCGGCCGGTGCCGAACTCGACCCGGCCGTCAGAGAGCAGGTCGAGCACCGCCGCCGACTCCGCGCTCCGGATCGGGTGGTTGAACGGCTTCGGGAGCAGGCGGACGCCGTATCCGAGGCGCATCGTCGACGTCTTCGCCGCGATCGCGCCGTAGAGCACTTCGGGGTTCGAGCAGTGCGAGTACTCCTCGAGGAAGTGGTGCTCCACGGTCCAGAAGGAATGGAAGCCCGCCTGCTCGCCGAGCACGGCCTGCTCGAGCGTGTTCTTGTACGCCGCGTGCTCCTTGCCTTCGGTGAAGGGCTTGGCCACCGGGATCTCATAGAAGAGCGCGAACTTCATGGCCACGGTCGCGAACCCCCGCCTTGACGACTAGAACACGTTTCAGTGAGCATACCGTCGTGGGTCGCCTCGACGACAGGGTCGCGCTGGTGACGGGCGCCGCGTCGGGGATCGGACTCGCGTGCGCCCGCCGGTTCGCGGACGAAGGCGCGAAGGTCGTCGGCGTCGATCTGCAGCCCGGTCCCGACGGCGACAGGCGCGTCGTCGACGTGACCGACGAAGCTGCGATCAGCAGCGCCGTCGACGGGATCGTCGGCGATCACGGCCGTATCGATGTAGTCCTGAACGCGGCGGGTGTCGCCGGGGGCGGGCCGATCCATCTTCTCGACGCGACCGAGTGGGAGCGCGTCATCCGCGTGAACCTCACCGGGACGTTTCTCGTGTGCAAGCACGCGCTCGCGCGCATGATCGAGCAAGGGTCGGGCAGCATCGTCAACATCGCCAGCATCGAGGGCATCGAGGGAACCGAAGGTGGCAGCTCGTACAACGCGTCGAAGGGCGCCGTCGTGCTGCTCACCAAGAACCTCGCCATCGACTACGGCCGCGTCGGGGTGCGCGCGAACTGCATCTGCCCCGGCTTCATCGAGGGCACGACCATGTTCGACTCGGTGATGTCGATGGAGGGCATGACGCAGGTCCGCGAGCAGTACCGGCAGGCGCACAAGCTCGGGCGCTTCGGCCGGCCCGACGAGATCGCGGCGGCGGCCGCCTTCCTCGCGTCCGACGACGCGTCGTTTGTGACCGGCCACGCGCTCGTCGTGGACGGAGGATTCACCGCCGGCATGCGCACGGGCGTTCTCGAGCCCCTCGGCCTGTAGCTTGGAGGACTGATGTACATCGCTTACAGCGACGAACACGAGCAACTGCGCCGCGACCTGCGGTCCTACTACGACCGATTGCTCACGCCCGAGGTCGAAGAAGGGCTCGCCCGCGGCCATGGGATCGGCCCGGTGAACCGGGAGATCGTCCGCAAGATGGGCGAGGACGGCTGGCTGGGCATCGGCTGGCCGAAGGAGTACGGCGGGCAAGGCCGCTCCGCCATCGAGCAGTTCATCTTCTTCGACGAGTCGATGCGCGCCGGCGCGCCCGTCCCGATGCTCACGATCAACACGGTCGGGCCGACCATCATGGACTTCGGGACCGACCAGCAGAAGGCCGAGTTCCTACCTCGGATCCTGAGGGGCGAGGTCCACTTCTGCATCGGTTACACGGAGCCCGGCGCCGGCACCGACCTGGCCGCGCTGACCACGAAGGCCGAGCGCGACGGCGACGAGTACGTCATCAACGGCCAGAAGATGTTCACGAGCCTCGCCGGCGGCGCCGACTACTGCTGGCTCGCCGTCCGCACCGATCCGGAGGCGAAGAAGCACAAGGGCATTTCGATGTTCATCGTCCCGATGGACACGCCCGGCATCAAGCTCATGCCCATGGACCTGATGAGCGATCACGACATCAACCAGGTCTTCTACGACGACGTGCGCGTGCCGGCGTCGGCACTCGTCGGTGGCGAGAACAACGGCTGGGGGCTGATCACCAACCAGCTGAACCGCGAGCGCGTCACACTGTGCTCCTCGGGGATCATCGAGCGGGCGCTGACCGACACGCGTCGATGGGCGCAGGAGACCAAGCTCGCCGACGGCCGGCGCGTCATCGACCAGGAGTGGGTGCAGGTGCACCTCGCGCGGGTACACGCCCGCCTCGAGTTCCTCCGTCTCGCCAACTGGCGCGTGGCGTGGGACGCGACCCAGGGCCGGCTCGACGTCGCCGCCGCGTCGACGATCAAGGTGTTCGGCACGGAGTTCTACCTCGAGGCGTTCCGGCTGCTGTTCGAGGTGGTCGGGCAGGTCGGCTATCTGAAGCAGGACGCGCCCGACTCGGTGCTGAAGTCGCGTCTGGAGAGGTACTACCGCAGCCTGATCATTCTCACGTTCGGCGGCGGGGTGAACGAAGTGCAGCGCGACCTGATCGCGGTGTTCGGGCTCGGCATGCCGATGGCGAAGCGCTAGGGGCGGAGAGATGGATTTCGGACTGACCGAGGAACAAGAAGCGACGCGCGACCTCGCGCGTCAGATCCTGTCGGACCGCAGCACGCACGAGCGGCTGAAGGAGATCGAAGCCGGCGGTGACGGGTTCGACCGTGACACCTGGGCCGAGCTGGCCAAGGCGGGCCTGCTCGGCATCGCGCTGCCGGAGGACGCCGGGGGCAGTGGCCTCGGGTTCGTGGCCCTGTGCCAGCTGCTCGAGGAGATCGGGCGCACGGTGGCTCCGGTGCCGGTGCTGCCCACGGTCGTGCTCGGCGCGCTCCCGATCGCCACGTTCGGAACGGACGGCCAACGGCAGCAGCACCTGCCCGGTGTCGTCGAAGGCGACACGGTGCTCACGGCGGCGCTGGTCGAGACGGGTACCGATCCGCTGCACCCGACGACCACCGCTCGTCCCGACGGCGACGGGTGGCGCGTCGACGGCGTCAAGACGCTCGTTCCCGCAGGCCTGATCGCCAACCGCATTCTCGTGCCCGCGGCCGCCGGCGACGACGGCGCCATCGTCGTGCTGATCGTCGACCCGAACGCGAATGGGGTTACGCGCGAGCGCCAGGACACGACCTCGGGCATCCCTCAAGCGCGCATCGAGCTCG
>JALZAA010000260.1 GCA_030948625.1 Actinomycetota bacterium | reverse complement strand
CGAGCTCGGCGCTCACCGCGTCGATCGTGCCCGTCACGCGCTCGTCGTCGCCGGGCAGGAAGCCGACGAGCGGAATGATGAGGGTGCTCGCGTCCAGCTCCTTCGAGCCGTAGTACTGCGTGAACGTATTGCGGTGCGCGTCGTAGCCCTGCTCGCAGACCTGATCGTGGATCTCCTTGCGGACGCGCTTCCACCGATCGACAGGAAGGTCGAGCCCGAGGCGTTCGGCAACCCCGACCGCGGCTTCGAACACGACCCACGCCATCACCTTCGAGTGCGTGAAGTGGCGCCGCGGGCCCCTCGCCTCCCAGATCCCGTCGTCAGGCTGCTGCCAGAGCTGCTCGATGAACTCGATGAACGCGCTCCACCGCGGCAGGTTCTCCGGCGGCGGCGCGGGGAACCCGAGGTGCTCGGCGGCCACGGCCGCCACACCGATCACCTCCCCGTACACGTCGAGCTGGAACTGCTCGGACGCCGCGTTGCCCACCCGCACCGGCTTCGACCCCTCGTAGCCGGGGAGCCAGTCGAGCTCGAACTCGGTCAGCCGCCGCTCGCCGGCGATGCCGTACATGATCTGGAGCTTCGAGGGATCGCCCGTGCCGACGCGAAGCACGAAGTCACGGAAGGCCAACGCCTCCTCGGTATATCCGCCGACGAGGAGGGCGTTGAGCGTGAGTACGGCGTCGCGCAGCCAGCAGTAGCGGTAGTCCCAGTTGCGCACACCGCCGACGTCCTCCGGAAGCGAGGTGGTGGGCGCGGCCACGAGAGCGCCCGTCGTCTCGTCGGTCATCGCCTTCAGCGTGATGAGCGAGGTGACGACCTCGTCGCGGTACTCGCCGTTGTACGCGCAGCGTGCCGACCACGCCCGCCACCACGCCTCGGTACGAGCAAGCGCCGAGTCGGCATCCTCGATCGGCGCGGCCGATGCGTACGACGGATACCAGCTCAGCACGAACCGCTCCCGTGCCCCCTCGATCGCATGGAAGTCGGCGACGGTCTTGTGGTGATCGGCGCGAAGGTCGAGCGGCGTGCTCAAGTGGAACCCGTCGGGCCCCGCCGTCGCCATCACGCCGTCGTCCACTCGGTCGACCCAGGGCACGATCGACGCGTAGTCGGGACGCAGGGCGAGCTCCATCTTCATCGGGACGCGCCCCTCGAGACCGTGCACGATGCGCACGAGCTGGGGTGCCCCGTCACCGCGCCGGGGCATGAAGTCGACGACCCGCACGCGTCCCGCGGCGCACTCGAAGTCCGTCTCGAGCACGAGCGTGCCCGGGCGGTAGCGGCGAGATGTGGCACGCACTTCGTCGGCCGGAGCAATGAGCCAGCGTCCGTGCTCCTCGTCCCCCAGCAACGCGGAGAAGCACGATGCCGAGTCGAAGCGTGGAAGGCACAGCCAGTCGACGGATCCGTTGCGCCCGACGAGCGCGGCGCTCTGCAGATCGCCGATGAGCGCGTAGTCCTCGATTCTCACGCAGACTTCCTTTCGTCGTCGAGCTGCGAGAGGAACGCGTCGACGCGGTCGGTCCATTTCACGACGTCACTCAGGTGATAGGCGACGTGCACCTGGACATTGGGGAGGAGCTCGACGAGGCGTTCGGAGGTTGACAGCGGATGGCCCTGGTCGCCGACCCACGGCAGCAGGAGAGACGGTCCCCTGAAGGCGCGTACGGCGTCCGGCGCCGGGAGGTCGCTGCTCGCCGCGCCGCGGAGCACCGACGGCAGGAGGCGCTCGGACACCTGGGGCTCGGGGAAGTACCGGTCGGAGAGCTCGCCCAGGATCTCGGGCGCGGGCAGGTTCCTCAGTTGCTCGACGTAGGCGTCAACCCCCATCCGCTCGATGAGCACGGCCGCGGCGCGGTACAGATCGGACTGGGCAGCGCGGGTGTCGTACGCGGTCGGAGCCAGCGCGAGCACGATCCCCATGACGCGGCGGGGAGCCTGCGTGGCGGCGTGCAACGCGGCCGCCGCGCCCATTGATACGCCGCCGGCTACGAACCGGTCGACGCCGAGCGCGTCGGCGAGGGCGATGAGGTCCCGGCCGTGATTGTCCCATCTGTAGTCGTCGGGCACGGCAGCGCCGCCGGACTGCCCGTGGCCGCGTGCGTCCCACCGGATGACGCGGTACCGACGGGCAAGGTAACGCCAGTCGATGACCGAGAACTGCTCGTCCTGCTCCACGCTGCCGACGAGGCCGTGCCCCCAGAAGATGGGCAGGCCTTCGCCGGTGTCAGTGAGCGCGAGCTGGACGCCTCGGATGTTCGGCACGCCGGCAAGTCTGCCTTGCAGCCGACGCCGGCGCAGGCGCCGTGCGAGCGCGCGTTACCCGGTGAACCTCGGCTCACCGGCGACCGCGCTCGCTGCCGTGGCCGCGGTCGCCGCCGTAGCTGCCGTAGCTGCCGCGGTCGTCGGCGCCCGATCGGCTGTGATGCCCCCGACCTCGATCGTGGTGGTCGGTGCTGACTCCGACGGCGTGTCGTGACACACCTTGGTCAGCTTGGCGGTGTCGCTCTTGCCCCCGCCGTCGACGGCCCACTGCGCGAATGCCTCGATGTTGAGCGAGCCCGTGGCGGTTGTGAG
>JALZAA010000245.1 GCA_030948625.1 Actinomycetota bacterium | reverse complement strand
GAGGAGATCGATGCGCTCGTCAACCGCTTCGTCGACCTGGCGTGGCCGAAGGCGCGAGGTGGTCGTCGAACACGGAAGCGCTCAGCGCTCCGACAGTGAGGCGAGCCCCTTATCTCCCGACCTTCTTGAGGAAGGGCACGAGGTTGTCGAGGAACTGGTTCGTCGGGCTGGCTCCGGCGGGGTCGTTGTGGGCGTAGTCGGCCTCACCGTTGACGAGTGTCAGCCGGTCCTGCGGGATTCCCGACTGGCCGGCGAGCACGGTCGCACCGTCGAGGACGCGCTGCCCGCCAAGGGCTGCGCCGAACGCATAGAGAAGGAGAGTTTTCGGCAGGTCGGCTCCGTGCGTGGCCTGCACGTCGAGGATGCCCTGGGTTTCGTTGGCGTTCCCCTCCGCCACCGCCCCGGAGTCGATGGTGAGGCGTTGCGGGTGGTACCACGCGGTGCCGTCGCGGCTCTGCAGCCCTGTCCCCGAGAACATGTCGGCGTACCGCTGGATCGGTGTGAGGGCGCCGGTGCCGTCCCAGCCACGCGGATCGCCGCTCTCTGCGAGCTGTCCGAGGTGTGCCTGCGCGGCGCGGAGACCCATCGGCGACGTCTTCACGTCGAGCGCGTAGCCGTACTGCCCGGCGTTCGTGGGCGCCACCGGTGGCTTCAGGTTCGCCGGCAGCGCCGGCCACGAGTACCCGAGGGACGGCTCGTTCGGTGCGATCTTCACGGCCGTCGAGCCCGAGGCGTTGAACAACCCCGCGTACGGCGCCGGGATGCCCCCGAACGTCAGCCACGGTGAGCCGGCCTGCAGCGCCTGCAGCGACACGTTCGCCTGCTCCGGGCTCACCGGCGCGGGGCTGCTGCCGCCGTCGATGAACACGAGGCCCGAGAGGTCCTTCACGCCGGGCTGGCCGTTGAAGTCCCACGTCGCGTACGCCGTCGTGATCGACCCGCCGAGCGAGTGCCCACCCAGCACGACCTTGCCGCCCTTGCTCTTGGCGGACTGGACCACGCGCCGGATGTCCTCGACCGCGACGCGCATTCCCCACTCACGCGCGTACGCCACGTCGGCGTCGGGGATGAACTGGAAGTGCTTCGTGATGCTCGGGTCGGTGACGAAGCCGAGGTAGTAGTCGAAGATCTGCTTCGGCGTGGCCTTGCCCCTCTTGGCCTGATTGAGCACCGAGTGGTCCTCGAGGAAGTTCTCGCGGCGCTCGATCGCCCACACCTGCCAGTCCTTCTGCTTCCGGACGATGTCCTTGGCGAGCGGCTCGAAGTAGGCCGCGCTCGCCGACGTGCCGGGCACGAGGACGAGGATGTTCTTCGCGTCGCTGGGGCCGGTCTCGATGACGCCGACCTTGTTGTACTTCGCCGGAGTCCCCGGGGCGTTGAACCCAGGGAGTTGGCGGAACCTGACGTCGACACTCGCCGGCTGCTTGGCGCCGATCGCCGGCGTGGATGACGCCACCAATGCCGTGACGGCGAGCACGATCGCCGCGACCGCGGGCGCAAACCTGCGAGCTCGTGCCGTCACGCAACCCATGCGGTGTCCCCCCGGCTGGATGATGGTGCCGTCGATGACAGAAACGACTGTGTTTCCGGGACTATACACAGCTGTTTCCGGTACCGTCGTGCGCATGCCGGCCGATCAGATCGAAGTCCTGCCTCGGCGCCGGTACCGCGACGTGCGCGAGGAGCTCCGGGCCTCACAGGAAGGTCGCCTCGTCTGTGCCGTCGCCGACGCCGTCGCCGCCAAGGGCTACGCGGCAACGAGCGTCGCGGACATCATCGGCCTGGCCGGAGTCTCCCGAAAGACCTTCTACGAGTACTTCGACGGGAAGGAGGCGTGCTTTCTCGCGTCGTACGACACGGGCGCCACGGCCATCTACAACGCGATGGTCGACGCCGCCGACGGGCTCGCGGGGTGGCGGGAGATCCTCGACGCCGTGCTGTCGACGTGGCTGGAGTTCCTCCAGGCCGACCTCGCGTTCACGCGCGCGTACATGGTCGAGTTCTGGGCCGCAGGCGACACGGCGCGGGAACGCTGGAAGGACCGGCGGGACCGAACGGGCGGCCTGCTCGAGGTCCTGCACCAGATGGCACGAGAGGAAGACGCCGGCGTCGTCCCCGTCTCCGACACGCTGATCGCCGCCGTCGTAGGCGGCATCAACCGCGTCGTGATCTCGCATGTGCTCTCGGGGAGCAAAGCCCCGCTCACCGACCTGAAACCGGACATGGTGCAGTTCGTCACGATGACGCTCGCCACGCACGAGCAACCCTGAGGGGGCGCGGCGCGGCGGCCCCGGACCTACCGGGCGTTGTGGAAGATGATCCCGAGCGCGGATCGCCGGCCCGAATGCACCGTGCTCACGCCGTGCCGCATCGCCACCCGCTTGAATCCCCGCGCGCCCGGCACGGGGCGATGCCGGGTGGCGAAGATCACTCCCTGCCCGCGCTCGAGATTCGCGACCGCCGGCCTCGACTGCGCACGAGGGCGCTGCTCCACGAAGACGTTCTCGCCGCCCGTGAAGTCCACGCCGGGCGTGCTGAGCATGACCGTCAGCTGGAGCGGGAACGTGACGTCGCCGTAGACGTCCTGATGCAGGCAGTTGTACCCGCCCTCCTCGTAGGAGAGAAGCAGAGGCGTCGGCTTGTGCTGACCGGCGCGGGCGCACACGGCGAGCAGCTCGTCGAGCGAGTCGGGGAACGTCGGGTCGCCGAGCTGCTCGGCCCAGCGGTTGGCGATCGCTGCGAGCGGTGGATAGAGGTCGACGCGGAGCTGCTGGACGATCTGGGGGAGTGGCTCGGCGAAGTAGCGGTACGTGCCCTCACCGAAGGCATGTCGAGACATCACGACCGTGCTCCGGAACCGCTCGTCCACGTCGAACAGGCCGATCAGCTCGTCGCACTGCCCACCGTCGAGCAGTGGCGGCGTCAGCGCGTAGCCGAAGCGGTCGAGCTGCTCGCCGATCGCCGGCCAGTCCAGACGTGCGAGCGGCTCGATCCCAAGATCTCGATCCGTCATAGACGCATGATCGTTGCACGCCAGGCCGGCGGTGAGATCAGCGCAGCGATTCCGCGATGGCAACCATCCGGTCCTGCGGCAGGTCGCCTTCGAGCCGGATCGTCAGCGGGCCGCGCTGGAAGATCAGCGCGTTGCCGACGAGCCGGCCGCTCTCGTTCACCTGAGCGCCACTGTCGGTGTCGTAGAAGAGCACGTGGTTGCCGCCCGAGATGAACACGCCGCGCTCGCCGTTGATCGTGACCGGTTGCTCGGTGTTCTCGCCGGAGAGGTACTTGTTCACGACGCTTCGCCCGTCGCCTGCGAACTCCTGGACGAGCAACCCGATGCGCGTGTGCTCGGCCGGCGGGAGCCCGGGCCCGGCGCGGTAGACGAGCGACACCCCGCCTCCGCCGACGCGCGTCAGCCACACCTCGTCGGGGGTGCCGACCCCGCCCGCAGTCGGCGTGACGACGGGGAATTGGGCGCGCGCTTCGGCGAGCGTGGTGGGGTCGCCGAGCTGGAGGTCGGCGGTCGGGGAGACGGGGCCCGGCGCCGGCTCGTGGTGCACGCGGACGACGCCGATGTCGAGGAAGTTGGTCACCGCGGCGCGGGCGGACGGAATCGCGACGACCGCGATCGTCGCGCTCGCGACGAGCACGACCGCGACCCGCCGTCGCAACCGACCCGCGTGCCGGGGTGCCGGCGCGGACTGCACCCGGATCTGTCGCGTCACGGCGGCCGAGAGATCGACATCGCCGAGCTCCGCGTCGACCTCGTGGGTGAGGGCGCGGAGGTCCGCCTCGAGCACCGAGCGTGGCTGTTGGTCAGGCACGGTCCACCTCACGGTCCAGCTCTCGTTCGAGGCGGTCGAGCGCGCGCGACAGACGCGATTTCACGGTGCCCTTCGCGAGCCCGAGCGTCCGGGCCGTCTCGTCCTCGCTGAGGTCGAGCAGATACCGGCACGCCACGACATCTCGGTAACGAGGCGGCAGGGCCTCGACCGCCGCCCGTAGCGATCCGCCGCCGCGGCGCCGGAGCGCCTCGTCCTCGGCTGAATCGGCCACCCGATGGTCGGCGCCGCGCTCCCCTGAAGCCTGGATGGCGCGGGTCCATCGGGATGCGGAACGGCGCTGGTTGCGCGCCACGTTGGCGACGACGGTGAGCAGCCACGGCCGGAAGGGCGCGCCGGGGCGGAACCGGTGCAGGAACCCGTACGCCCGCACGAACGCCTCTTGTGCCGCGTCGTCGGCGACGGCGACACCCGCGACCGCGGCGGCCGTGCGCCGGGCGTCGTGCTGATAGCGGCGGACCAGCTCGCCATACGCCTCCACGTCCCCCCGCTTCGCACTCTCGATCAGGTCGGCGTCGTCCGTGGCGCTCCTTCCCCCCGAGGCCCGTCACCGGTTCTACACCGCACGAGCTCCCGAGGTTCCGGGCTCGTGTCGACCCCGGTGTGGCGGGATGTCCGAATTCCCAAGCCGAGCCGCGAATAGCTTTGCGCCGTGCCCGCGGCCGACCGAGTACTCACACAACGCGAGCTGAATCGTGCGCTGCTCGCGCGGCAGCAGCTCCTCGAGCGCGACAAGGCGACGATCCCGCGGATGCTCGAGCGCATGGGTGGGCTGCAGGCGCAGTACGCGCCCTCGATGTACATCGGCTTGTGGTCCCGGCTCGACGGGTTCGAGCGCGACGACCTCACGCGTGCCCTGGAGCGGAAGACCGTCGTCCAGGGAACCCTCATGCGGTCGACGATCCACCTCGTCTCCGCCCGCGACTACTGGCCGCTCGCCATCGCCACCCGCCATGCCCGCAGGGAATCGTGGCTCAAGTACCACAAGGACGGGCCGACCGCGCGGGAGATGGCCGACGCCGCGAAGCGGCTCCGGCGGCGACTCCGGGAGGGGCCCCTGCGCCGAACCGAGGTCGACGAGCTCGTCGGGGCGGGCGCGGTGGGCGTCGGAGGCGTCGGCATGTGGCTCGACATCGTGCGCGTGCCGCCGTCCGGCACGTGGGAGCGCCGCCGCGCGGACCTGTATGCGGCGGCCGAAGACTGGATCGGCGCGCCGGACGCCGACGTAGACACCGCGCAGGAGCATCTCGTCCGCCGGTACCTCGGCGGCTTCGGGCCCGCGTCGCGAAACGACATTGCCGACTGGGCCGGGTTGCCGCTGAAGGACGTCGCGGCGGTTCTGGCCCGCATGCGCGTGCGGCGCTTCCGCGACGAAGCGGGCACCGAGCTCTTCGACCTGCCACGCGCGCCGATTCCCGACGCCGACACCACGGCTCCCGTGCGCTTCCTGCCCGTGTGGGACGCCGTGCTGCTCGCGCATGCTCGAACGACCGGCATCCTGCCCGAGGAGCACCGGTCAAAGGTGTTCAGCACCCGGACCCCGCAGTCCGTGGCGACGTTCCTCGTCGACGGGACGGTGGCGGGAACGTGGACGTACGAGAAGGGTCGCATCCGGCTGGAGCCGTTCGGGCGGCTCGACCAGTCGACACGCCGACAACTGGAGGCAGAAGCCGAAGGGCTCGCCGCGCTGCAAGCGTGACCCGACCCGGCTACGTTCGACGGCCGTGGCGATGCGCGAGTACCTCGCCGGGGAGATCGCGACCGACTTCGCCGACGCGCTCCTGACCAGAAGAGAGGCGCTCCGCCGTCTTGCCCTCGTGGGGCTGAGCACGAGCGCCGCGGCAGCCCTCCTCGCGGCGTGCGGCGGTGGGGGTGGCGGTGGCAACGACAAGAGCAAGCCGAGCGGCACGAAAGCCCCGGCCGCGCCCGCGACCGCCGAGTCTGTCCGGTTCCAAGGACCGAACGGGGAGCTCCAGGGCGCGTGGGCCGCGGCGAGCAAGCCGAAGGGCGCGGTCCTCGTCATCCACGAGAACCGCGGCCTGACCGACCACATCCGCTCCTTACCTCCCCGCTTCGCGGGCGATGGCTACTCGGCGCTCGCCATCGACCTGCTGTCGGAGGAGGGCGGGACCGCCGCGGTCGGCGGCGAAGCCGAAGCCACCGGCGCGCTCAGTCAGGCTCCGGCCGATCGCCTCGTGGCCGATCTGCACGCCGGTGTCGACGAGCTCGAGCGGCGAGCACCGGGGAAGAAGCTCGCCGCGGTCGGGTTCTGCTTCGGCGGCGGCCTGACGTGGCAGTTGCTGGCCGCGGGGGAGCCGCGGCTCGCAGCGGCCGTCCCGTTCTACGGGCCTGCGCCTGACAACCCCGACTTCTCGCGGTCGAAGGCGGCGGTGCTCGCGATCTATGCCGAGCTCGACGCGCGCGTCAATGCCACGCGCGACGCGGCTGTCGCCGCGCTGCAGGCCGCCGGGCTTCCCTTCGACACGCGCACCTTTCCCGGCGTCGACCACGCGTTCTTCAACGACACGGGCCCGCGCTACAACGCCACCGCGGCCACCGAGGCCTACCAAGCGGTGCTCGCCTGGTTTGGCGCCCACCTGCAATAAGCGCTCGCTTCGGCTGAGCGCCCGGTCCGCTCAGCCACTAAACCGTCAACGCGATGGCTGAGTCCCCGACCGACGTCACGGACGCCGCTGAACCGCACACTGCGCCCGGTCGCGGGAGAACGTGGACAGACAACCGCTGGTTGCTCTACGTCGCGTTCGTGGCCGTGGCGTTCGCGTTGTCGATTCCCGCGCTGAACAACCGCGTGTACAACTCGGACGAGGCGTACCTGGCGACGCAGGCCAAGATGCTGAACGACGGCGCGCGCCTCTACGAGGACACCGTCGACCGTAAGCCCCCGGTCGTGCCGTATCTCTACGCGGGCGTCTTCCGCCTCACGGGCTCCGACGACATCCGGCCCGTCCGCGTGCTCATGATCCTGACCAACGCGTTGACGGCGTTGCTCCTCGCGGTCGAGGCCGAGCGGCGCTTCGGCCGCCGTCGGGCCGGAGTCATAGCCG
>JALZAA010000222.1 GCA_030948625.1 Actinomycetota bacterium | reverse complement strand
GACTTGGGGCCTGCTGGGCAATTGGGGCAGACGGCCGGACGGGAGGCGCCACTTTCTTGTGCTTGATGCGGCGCCGGCGGGTGAACACGTAGACGAAGGCGACGATTACGGCGAGCGGCGCCAGAACGAGTATTCCATATACAGGGTCCATCCGGTGGAGGGCCTCCCTTTCTGCCGAATCCGGCTACGTATTTATTGCTAAAGCAGCGGCAGCCTTGCGTTTCGTCCGCCGGCGACCGCGTAGTTCTGAAGTATGGCAGCCGACATAGTCGAGTCAAGTTTGGTTACGACACGTAGCCAAAACGTGCAAGCCGGCCGCATGTCCTTCCTAACCGGTCGGGCGCGCGGCCTCTTGCGGTGTGACCACATTGCCTTCGACCACCAGGCGCCCGGATGCCACCCCAGGAACTGTGATGTCAGCTTCGAGCGAGTGCGCTCCGCCACCAAGCGGCTCCCCGGTGACGACGTGCACCTGAAGCCGCCGCCCCAGGGGCATGTCGAGTCGCTTCGGTAGCGGTGCACGACCGGCGTGTGTCTCAACCTGTAAGTCATTGTGGGCGAGGACGACGCCGTCGAGGCGCAGACCGGTGAGTCCCACCAGCACGGCGGGCCGGGTCCGGTTCTCAAGCGCGAAGCTCAACCCGTCAGCCTCAGAACGCAGGCTGTCCAGGTCGGCGAGCCGCTCGGCGAGGTAGCGTGCCAGCTCCGGTCGGGGTCGAGGCGATGGGAGAGTCGACGTCACCGTGAACAGAAGGTCCGAGCGATCGACGACGCGACCGGCGACGGTTAGCGTGGTCTCGAGCCTGTAGTCCCCCTCAGCCGCAAGGGGAAGGGTTATCGTTGTGGCGCTGACGGCGGGTTCGAACGCGGTCGGAACCTCGACCTCAACGACGCCCGCAAACGACTTTCTCCGCAGAGCGTCCCGAATGAGCCTTGCGCCGCGGAACTTCGACGCCCGTTCGCGGGCCACCGACCATCGGACCACCCCACGCCCGAAGACTTGAGGGTCGTCGTTAACGATCACCAAACGGGCGCTGAATGGTACGTCGGGTCGCTGCAGGATGCCGAATGGGCGGTCGGGTTCGAACGCGAGAGGCTCGATGATCACACGCGTCGGTTTGAAAGCCTCGGTCAGCGCCGCCAATGCCGGCTTGGGCTGGCGCGCGCCATCGAGCAGCCCAAACCCGATCGCCGGGAATGGATCGACCAAGTGATATGCAAACGCGCCCCAACAGGACTCGAACTTGCGCGTGCGGAGATGTTCGGCAGCCAGACGTACCACGTCCGCCTGGTATGCCTGGGAGGCAGCGACGTACGACTCGAGGCTCTGATGCGCGGATGGCAAGCCCACGCCTCGCTCGGCCCAGTTGACCGGCTGGAAGCCTGCGTATCGCCACGACGGCTCGTCATCTGCCGCCGCCCACTGAGGAACGATCTGCTTCCACACCGGCGATTCGACTGACGGCAATGACTGCGCGCCAAAGGCCGTGACCATCACCGGGTCGACGTCGGCGAGTTCCCGCCATGAGCCCGCCTCCCAGCCGAGAAGAAGATGTAGGTCGACCTCGCCAGATGCGGCGAGCGCCGGCCTCGTGGAGTCCAGGCGTTCGAAGGATGCCTTGAGCTCCTGGTCGATGGAATGGTTCTGCCGCACCGTGTGCACTTCGCCGAGGTCGGCATTGCTCTGCAGCCACGGCGGTTCGTCGTGCGCCATCCACAGTGCAACAGACGGACGGTTGCGCAGGAGCTCGACCATCTCGGACTGTTGCTCGCGCGCCGCAGACTCGAAGAAGCGGGAGTCATCGCCGCGAGCGTGATAGGCGTAGATGCCGGCGAGGGGCAGCTCCTGGAACAGGAGCATGCCCGCCGCGTCCGCGCGACGGTAGAACTCGTCGGGAAGCACATTCGCCACCACCCGCAGAGCGTCGAGGTTCGCCTCCTTGGCGATACGAAGATCCCCCTCCAGCCGCTCTGGAGTGAGCTCATCGAGCCGGTAGCTGGGCGCGTAGCACGCCCCCCGCAGAAACATCGGGCGCCCGTTGACCGCGAAGTTCCAGCGGCGTGGTCCGATCTCCCATTTCAGCTCTCTGAAGGCGAAGGTGTCACTCACTCGCGCCGACTCGACGCCGCCCGCGACACTCGCGATCAGATCGGCCCGGTATGTCGGTTGGTCCCCGAACCTCCACGGCTCCCATCGCTTGGCACCCGGCAGTGCGAGGCGCATCGACACCGTCTGCTCATTTCCGCCGCCAAGTTGCACCTCCCGTCGCAGTCGCAGCGGATCGCGTCCCGGCGCGGACACCACCAGCTCTACCT
>JALZAA010000240.1 GCA_030948625.1 Actinomycetota bacterium | reverse complement strand
CGGCATGCCCGTCGAGCGACGACTCGACCCGTTGGTCAACCTCCTCACTCGGCGACCTCGCCGGCCCACTGCCGCCGAGATCGCCGACAACCCGCGCTCGGCCAGCGCGCGCTTGCGCGCCGCCGAGAAGCTCCCAGTTCCGTGAGCGCTCCGGCCACGGTGCTCCGAGCGGCGCGTCCGGCCGCGCGACGTGCGACAACGACGTCGCGCGCCGCGCGGCCCGCGTTGCTTCGCGCACCGGCTCGGGCGCGGTCCGCTGCTCTTCGCGTCGTCGACACGGACGCGCGCCTGCACGCGCGTCGTGTGCGACGGGTGATGTGGTTGCTGGCTGCGCTGGTCGTTCTCGCCCTGTTCGCAGCCGTCGCGTTCCACGTGCAGCTCGCCCAGGGTCAGCTCCAGCTCGACGGGCTCGAGCGGAAGACCGCGACGGCGCGGGAGGAGTACCAGCGCCTCCGGCTCCAGTACGCGCAACAGTCGTCGCCGGCTGCCATCGAGCAACGCGCCAAGGCGTTGGGGATGGTGCGCGCCGGCGACGTGCCGACGTACGTCCTCGTTCCCGACGCGCCCCCGCCGGCATCGACGCCTGACCAGACCTCGACGACATTGCGCGAGGGATGGGAGAAGGTGAAACCTCACCTTGGCACCCAACCGTGACGGCCGTGCAGCCGGCGCGCGCCGGACTGAAGGCCGAGCCGGGCGCCCTGCCCGGCTCGAAACGCGCGCGCGGCCCCGCCCGGCGACCGGCGCCCGACGCGGCATCGCGTCTGTGCGTACGCGAACCGGTGCGCTCAGAGCGCCCCGTCGACCGTCGGGAGCAGCTGCGCGCGCAACTGCGCGCAAGAGTGCGGGCACAACTGCGCGCAAGAGCAAGAGCAAGAGCACGCGCGCACTCCCGCGACGACGTCCGGCCCGTCCGCAGTGGCGACCGAAGCCGAACGCCACCCGTCGCCGCCTGATCGGCCTGCTGGTCGTCCTCGTACTGGTCTTCGTCGCGGTCGGTATACGTCTCATCGACCTCCAGGCGCTCGGCCGCGATCGCTACACCAGGCTCGGCCTCGATCAGCGCGTCCGAACGGTCCAGCTGGCGGCCGAGCGGGGCAGCGTGTTCGACCGGAATGGTCACGACATCGCGGTGTCTGTACCGCAGCAGACCGTGTGGGCCAATCCCCGCGTGGTCAAGGATCCAGCCGGGTACGCAGCGAAACTGGCGCCGATCGTCGGCGTGGACGAGTCGGTGCTGCGCGATCGCCTGTCGCAACGCGACAAGGGCTTCGTGTACCTCGCTCGGAAGGTCGACGACGCCACCGTGCTCAAGGTGAAAGCGCTCGGCCTGGCCGGTGTGGATCTGGTCCCCGAGTCGAAGCGCTTCTATCCCGCCGGCGAGCTCGGCGGCTCCGTCCTTGGCTTCGTCGGCACCGACAACGGCGGCTTGGGCGGTCTCGAGGGGCAGTACGACAACACGCTGGCGGGGAAGCCGGGCAAGCTCTCGGTTGAACAGGACCCGCAGGGACGCCAGCTCCCGGGCGGTACGCGCGACATGGTCCCGTCGCAGCGCGGTGGCGACCTCGTGCTCACCATCGATCAGGGCATCCAGTACCAATCCGAGCAGGTCCTGGCCGAGGAGGTCACGAAGGCGAAGGCCAAGGGCGGCGTCGCCGTCGTGATGGACGTGACGACCGGCAACGTGCTCGCTATGGCCAGCGTGGACGGACCGACGGGGTCGCGTCCTGCCGGCCCCGCCCCCGCGAACGAGCGGAACCGCCCGGTCGTCGATGTCTACGAGCCCGGTTCGACCAACAAGGTCATCACCGTCGCGGGTGCGCTCGAAGACGGCTTGATCACCCCCGACACCGCGTTCCCGACCCCGGGGGAGCTCAATATCGGCGGCACCGCTTACAAGGACGAAGCGACACATCCGTCGTCGATGCCCGTGCGCGACATCGTCCGCCTGTCGTCGAACGTCGGAACGATCCAGATCGCTCGCCAGCTGCAGAAGGAGCGATTCGACGCGTACCTGCGTGCGTTCGGGTTCGGCTCGCCGACCGGGCTCGGTTTCCCCGGTGAGGCGAACGGCCTCGTCCTGCCGCTGTCGCAGTACAGCGACACGAGCCTGGCGTCGATGCCGATCGGCAACGGACTCGCCGTCACCGCGATGCAGATGCTCGACGTCTACACGACGATCGCCAACGGCGGGGCCACGCGACCCCCGCGTCTCGTGTCCGCGACCGTCGGGAAGGATGGCACGCGCCACGACGAGCCTGCGCCGGCGTCGCGGCCCGTCGTGTCACCGCAGACGGCGGCAACGATGCGGGGCATGCTCCAAGGCGTCGTCGAGAGCGGCACGGGGACGAACGCGCAGATCCCCGGCTACCAGGTAGCGGGCAAGACGGGAACGGCACGCAAGCCGCCGTACGACAAGCCGCCGTACAAGTACGTGGCTTCGTTCGCCGGCTTCGCCCCCGCGGACACACCGCGGTTGGCGGCGATCGTCGTGCTCGACGAGCCCCAGAACAACTACTTCGGCGGGCAGGTGGCGGCGCCGGCGTTCGCCCGCATCATGGAGTTCGCGCTCAGAGTCGAGCCGGTCCTCCCTGGCGGCGC
>JALZAA010000210.1 GCA_030948625.1 Actinomycetota bacterium | reverse complement strand
GCGTTGCCTTGGGTGGCGGCCTCGAGCTGGCGTTGGCATGCGACCTACGCATCGCCGCCGATAACGCGCGCGTCGGCCAGCCCGAGATCCTGCTCGGGATCATCCCCGGCGCCGGGGCGACCCAGCGCCTGCCCCGATTGATCGGGCCGGCGCGGGCGAAGGAGCTCATCTGGAGCGGGCGCCAGATGAAGGCGGAGGAAGCCCTCGCCATGGGTCTCGTCGACCGGGTCGTTCCCGCCGCCGAGTTGGAGGACGCCGCCCTGACGTGGGCGGGGTCGTTTGCCTCGGGCCCCGCGGTCGCGTTCGGGCTCGCCAAACGCGCGATCGACGCCGGGCTCGACCTCCCGCTGGAGCAGGGTCTCGACCTCGAGGCGGACGCGTTCGCCGAGGTGTTCGGCACGGAGGACGCCACGACCGGCGTCCGCAGCTTCCTCGAGGACGGCCCCGGCAAGGCGAAGTTCTCCGGGCGCTAGCCGAGCTCGACGCGCGCCTTCATGCGCTTGACGTCGGCCCAGACCACTGCGGGCGGCGCGTCGATCGTGACGCACGCACGGACGCGCATGCTCAATCCTGTTCGGCGGCCGCCACCGCCGCGCGCAGCTGTGGCACCGCCCGCTCCGGCGGCACGGTATTGACGAAGATGCCGGTGCCCTGCTCGAAACCGGCGACGACGGCGGTGCGCGTCTGCACCTCGATGTACCAGTGGAACGATCCGTCAGCCGCGCCGGTCGCGGCGGTGTGGACGACGAGGTTGTAGGGGACGTCGCCGATCGACGCCGCCAGCATGGCGAGGGCGCCGCGCGCCGAGCCCGCGACAGCGTTGATGTCGCCGTCATCTGCCTCGTCGAACCTCGTGGCGGCTGCACGCGGTGCCACTCGTAGCTCGTACGGCGTGCTCCCCGCGCCGGGGGCCCACGCGGGGGCCGGCCCGTCGAGGAGGCGGAGGTCGGTTCCGGCCGCGTCCATGTCGCCGACGACGAGGTCGCGCCCGGTGGTCTCGAAGCGCTCGACGGCCCGGGCGACGGCGGGGGGCACGAGGTCGAGGGCGACGAGCTGCGCGTGCGGGTGCGCGATCGACGCGCCCGCGGCGCGACCGTGGTTGATGACGACCTGGACGAACGTGTGCCCGGCGGCGAGGTGATGGCCGGAGCGGTCCCTCAGCACGGTGAGCACCTCGACGGCGTCGTCGGGTTCGAGCTGTGCGAACGAGTCGGTGTGCGACGGTGACAGCACGACGACTTCGTGGGCACCGGTCGCGCCCGGTCCCGCGTCGGTGCCGCCGACGATCGGGTAGAGGTTCGGCACCACGCGCACGCGCCAGCCCGGTGTGTCGGGCCCTCCTTCACCAGTCCGGTACACCTCGGGCGGTGTCAGTCGCTCGTTCCCCGGGCAGAAAGGACACTCGCCCGCCGGTGCGGACTCGCCTCGCCCCGGCGGCGGGAACGTGTGCGGACGCTCCGCTCGCCCCGGCGCGAGCAGCACCCACCGCCCGCTGAGGTCGTCGCGTCGCAACTCGGGCATGAGATTGACACTAAAGGGTGCCGTACCCTGGGGGCGTGACACAGGTCCCTTCAGTACGAGTCGTGATCCTCGGCGGCGGCCCCGCCGGGAACACCTGCGCGACGGTGGCGGCGACGCTCGGAGCGCAAGTGACGCTTGTCGAGCGCGACGTCATCGCCGGCGCCGCCCATTTGTGGGACTGCATCCCGTCGAAGGCGATGATCGCAACGGGCGGCGAGCTCCTCGAGCTGGCCCGTAGTCACGCGATGGGCCTACGAGCCGAAGGGAGCCTCGACACCGACGCCGTCCGCGAGCGCGTCGCATCGATCGAGCGCAAGCTCCACGAGTCGGTCGTCGCCCTGCTCGAGTCGCAGGCGGTCCGGCTGCTCCGCGGCACGGGCCGGCTCAAGGGTCCGCACGAGGTCGTCGTCGAGACGGCGGGCGGGATCGAGGAGCTCGAAGCCGACTACGTCGTCGTCGCCACCGGCTCCCGGCCGCGCGTCCCCGAGTTCGCGCCCGTGGATGGCGAGCGGGTGCTCACGACCCGCCAGGCCTACCCTCCGCCCGAGCTCCCGGAGCACATCGTGGTCGTCGGCTCTGGCGTCACGGGCGTCGAGTTCACGCACATGTTCGATGCGTTGGGCTCCGAGGTGACGTTGCTTGTCTCGCGCCAGCAGGTTCTTCCGCTGAAGGATCCCGAAGTGGCGGCTGCGCTGGAGGACGAGTTCATGCGCCGCGGCGTGAACCTGCTCAAGGGCGCGCGCGCCACCGATATCGAGCGGACGGGCGACACCGTGACCGTCACGTGCGAGGACGGCCGCGTCGTGCACGGCTCGCACGCCGTGCTCGCGGTCGGCTCGATCCCCAACAGCGAGGACCTCGGGGTCGACGAAGCGGGTGTCGAGCTCGACAAGGCCGGCTACATCCCGATCGACCACCACTGCCGGTCGAACGTCGAGCACATCTACGCCGCCGGTGACGTGTCCGGCAAGCTCCCGCTCTCGTCGGTGGGCGCGATGCAGGGCCGCAAGATCGCCGAGCATCTCATGGGCTTGCACAACCGGCCGCACCGCCACCTCGACTACGACAAGGCGGCGCAGGCAATCTTCACCGACCCGGAGATCGCCGAGGTCGGCCTGGCCGAGGCGGAGGCGTTCGCGGTGGGGAGGAAGATCCGCGTCACCAAGGTGCCGCTGTCGTCGAATGCCAAGGCGCACATCAAGGGCGACCCGCGCGGGTTCGTCAAGATCCTCTCGGACCCCGCTACCGGCGTGGTGCTGGGCGGCTCCATCGTCGGTCGCAACGCGGCCGAGCTGATCAGCGTGCTGGCCGTCGCGGTGACGAATGGGCTCAGGGTCGCCGACATCGTCGACTCGGTCCTCGTGCACCCGACCCTGTCCGAGTCGCTCGCCGAAGCCGCGTCCTAGCCCTGCTCTTTAGGGCGTGACGAGCTCGCCGCGGGCGACCGTCACGGCGCGGCCCGCAAGGTGCGTCCGGTCTCCGTCGATGCGCACGCGGACGACGCCGCCGCGCGCCGACGCCTGGTAGCCCGTCACCTCGGTCGTGCCGAGCCGCTCGGCCCAGTACGGCCCGAGCGCGCAATGCGTTGACCCCGTCACGGGGTCCTCGTCGATGCCGAACTTCGGACCGAAGCAGCGCGACACGAAGTCGAACGCCGGATCATCCGACCGGGCGGTCACGACGGCGATATCGAAGGCGGCCAGTCGGGCGAAGTCAGGCCTCACGTCGCGCACCGCGCGCTCGTCGACCAGCTCCAGCAACCAGCCGACGCGCCCGCGTGAAACCTCGCGCGGAGAGACTCCGAGCGCGTCGAGCACGCCGGGATCGGGGTCGGCCGGCGTGACGGGATCGGCAGGGAAGTCGAGCTCCACTTCCTCGCCGGCGTCGCCGGTGTTCGTCGCCGTGAGCCTGCCGCTCCGGGTGTCGAACCGCACCGGCGCGTCGACCGGAAGCCGGCGCGTCTCCCACAACACGTGCGCGCTCGCCAGTGTCGCGTGCCCGCACAAGTCCACTTCGACCGTCGGCGTGAACCACCGCAACCCGTACCGACCGGCGCCGGCCGGTTCGAGCGGATGCAAGAACGCGGTCTCGGAGAGGTTCATCTCCGCCGCCACCGCCTGCATCCAAACCGCATCGGCCTGCGCCTCGAGCACGCACACAGCGGCCGGGTTGCCCGTGAACGGCGCAGACGCGAACGCGTCCACGTGGAAGAGCGGAGCGTTGGCCGCCAAAGGAAACGCGCTACTCGATGACGATCAGGACGTCACCGGTGCCAACCGTGTCGCCGGCGACGACACGGACCTCCTTGACGGTCCCGCCGCCCTCGGCGTTGATGTGGTTCTCCATCTTCATCGCCTCGAGGACGAGCAACCCTTGGCCCGGCTCGACGGTATCGCCCTGGGCGACGAGCACCTTGACGATCGTGCCCTGCATCGGCGCACTGACGGTGCCGTCGCCGCCCGCGGCGCCGGTTGCTGCGAGTCGCGGTTTGTCGACGCGCCGCCCCGTGCCTCCCCGTTGCGTCGCGTCACCCGCCGGAGTCTCCGGCAGCCAGACGCGCACCGAGAACCGTTTGCCGTCGACCTCGACGGGGACGGTTCGTTCCTCCAGGCCCTCGCCCTCGGCCTCGGTCTCCGATCCGGGGACCGAGACCGCCGGTCGCGCTTGCGCGAACAGCGCGGAGTCGACCTCTTCCTCCACCCACCGTGTGGAGTGATTTCCGGCGATGAAGTCGGGATGGTCGAGCAGCGCATCGTGCGCGGGGACGGTTGTTCTCACACCACTGACTTCGAGCTCCCGTAGAGCGCGCAGCATGCGGCGCCGGGCTGCCTCGCGGTCGGCGCCCCACACGACCAGCTTGCCGATGAGGTTGTCGTAGTACTGCGAGATCGTGTCGCCCTCGTCGTACC
>JALZAA010000185.1 GCA_030948625.1 Actinomycetota bacterium | reverse complement strand
TCGGGAGCGCGGCGACGGCCACGCCACTGATCTTGGCCTCGCCGTCCTCGTTGAGGACCGCGCACTCCAAGTCGACGCGGTGCTCGCCGTGCTGCTCGTACTTCTTCTTGACCGCCACCTGCGTGGTGAGCTTCTCGCCGGGCCAGGTCTGCTTGGTGAAGCGCACCTTGTACTCGCGCAGGTTGCCCACGCCGACGAAGTCGGTGAGCGCCTTGCCCAAGATGCCGGCGGTGAACATGCCGTGCCCGAACACGCTCGGCAGCCCCGACTCCTTCGCCTTCACCTCGTCGGTGTGCATCGGGTTGAAGTCACCCGATGCCCCCGCGTACATCACGAGGTCGGTGCGAGTGAGCTCGTGGGTGAACTCGGGCCCCGTGTCCCCTTCTTTGATGTCGTCGAAGTACAGCTTCTCCTCGGCCATGCCTTCGTGATTACCCGTTCCCTGACACGTATGTCAACTCTCGCGAGAGTCACTTGCGAAGTGCCGAACCAGCGGCAGCACGTGCGACGGCGCAGTCCCACGGTCTACGAGGAGCCAGCCGTCTAGGTCGGGACGCGGGCCGAACAGCACGACGACCGTTGCGGAGCGTGGGCGACCCGGGACGCTGACCTCGCCGACGGCCCTCCATGGCCTGACTTCGCTGGCGCGCACGGCCGCGGATGGAGCGACGAGACCAGGGTGACCCAAGATGCGTAGCCGCTTTGCTTCCTGCTGGCACACCGCGTACGAGTCTTCGTCGCCGCGCAGCGCGGCATCGTCCAAGTCGGGGCGCGCTTCCGGTAGCTCTGGTAACTCGACCGCCCACAATGCCCGGGCGATGCCATCCAGGTCATCCAGATCGCGAATCTCTTCGTGGCGAAGCAACTCGGCCCACGCCCCGTCTGGTGTGTCCGCGAGGTACTGGATCGGCCCCTCGGCGGCCGCATGCCAGCGTCCTTCCGGCTGCCGCGCCGAGCCCCAGAGGAACGCGTACCGCGAGTCGCATTGTCGATACAGCGTGGTCATAACCCGTCGACGCTCAGGACGCGGCGGCGTCAACGAGGCTCGTTGCAAGCGCACGGACAACGCGCGGCCCGGGATCATCCGGTGACCACTGACCTGCAAGTACGTCGGCAGGGGCTTTCCCGTCCAGCTGTGAACGAGGCCGCACGAACCAGCGCCGAATTCCGAACTCGTTGTATGAGCCGGCGAGGTCGCCCACGATCAACGCGATCCAGTGCAGCCTCGCCGCAACGGCATCTGGAGTTGCGCGTTCGCCCGTGCGGTAGCGCCGCGCGCTGGCGTGAGCGATTCCCACGAGACCGGCCAACAGATCAATACCGAGACGGTCGGCGAGCACTGGCCAGGTCCGCTCGGGAACCGGGCTTTCGGCAAGTGCCGTATTTGCGTGGGCGAGCACCTCGACCCAGCCGCTGCCGTCTCGCGCGTCGCCGCTCTCGGCTTCTGCGAGCACCTGTTGTCCCACTCCAACAGCGGCGGCTTCCTTCAGCACTGCGCGGAGGATCCCGAGATCCAGGGTCTCGATGGACTCCACACCCTCGGGCAACAGCCCGAGCTGCTCCGCGACACTCAGGAACCGAACGGCCTCCCATGCCGCCCCGTTGCGGTTCAGCGGTTCCTCAACGGATCGCAGACGGAGTTTACTCACGCTCCGTATAGTATCCACATCCCGCGCCGGATTCCGCGGTCTGGTTACCTCGTCACGGGGACGCCTGGGGATGCGCGGTGGCGCGCACCGTGATCGCGAACTCGTCGCCGGGCGCCACGATCTGCAGGAGCGAGAAGTCGACCGACCCGCCGACCGTGACCGTGACCTGATCCTCGCTCGCGACGACACGCGCCTCGCGAAGCGCCCGGCGGTCGAGCTGCTCTGCCAGTGAGGCCTGCGCGCGTCGCTGAGCGTCCGCCGGTACGAGCCGGACCACGCCGCCGCTCCGATACGCCCCCTCGTCGAGTGCGGAGGCACCGGCGACCGCGGCCGCATCGGCCGTCGCAGCGAGTGACCGCCGCTCCGAGAAGGCGCGCCAGAGGTCCAGGCTGATCCCGCCGAGGAGGAACAGCATTACGCAGAGCCCGAGCATCCACATCGTGATGGTGCCTGACTCGCGAGGCGCCGACCGCCGCCTCATTCGAAGCTCCGGTACTGGTCGATCGGCTCGCTGTGGTGCGCAGTCCAGCTCCACGCGCCGACGCTGCCGACGCCGGGGAACGTGACTGCCGGGACGGCGACTGTCACCGAGGCGCGCACACTCCCGCCCCGCCGGAGCCGCTCACCCGTCGCGCAGTCGAGTTGCACATCGACGTCCCCAGGCGCGAGCCCCAGGTTCCGGGCCATGTCGTGCCCCGTCTGAGACGCAGCTGTCCGATCACAGACGCCAGCCACCGCGACGACCCGGGACACCTCGCGGGCGATCGAACGCGCCGTCGTCTGCCGCTCGGACCATGTCGGCAACGTCAGGACGAGCAGCGCCACCGGGAACACGAGCAACCCGATGCCGAGCGCGAGCTCACCGGCGACATAGCCACGTTCGCCTGAGCGGTCATTCG
>JALZAA010000166.1 GCA_030948625.1 Actinomycetota bacterium | reverse complement strand
AGGCCGGCGGTCACCGCGTTCACCCGCACCTTCGGCGCGTAATCCACCGCGAGCGTCTGGGTGAGGTTCAGCAGCCCCGCCTTGGCTGCGCCGTACGCCGCGGTCCCGGGAGACGGGCGCAGCCCGCTGACGCTGGCGATGTTGATGATGACCCCCCCGTCGGCCTGCGCCTGCATGACCGCGTTCGCCTTCTGGGCGAACACGAGCGGCGCGAGGAGGTTGAGCGAGATGATCGCGGTCGAGAACTTCGGCGACGCGGTGGCGGAATCGGCGGGCGGCGATCCCCCGGCGTTGTTCACGAGCACGTCGACCCGGCCGAAGCGGTTCGTCGCGAAGCCGACCACCTTGTCGATCTCCTCCGGCTCGCGCACGTCGGCGGCGACGAAGGACGCCTCCCGGTCCCCGCCGCGAGGCAGCGTCTCGGGCTCGTGCCGGCAGCAGACGACGACGTGCGCGCCGGCGTCGAGGAATCGCTCCGCGATCCCGCGCCCGACACCGCGGCACCCGCCGGTGACGATCACCGCCTTGTCCGACATGTCGAGCGGATCAGGCATGCGGATAAGGTAGACCGTCAAATCTGACGGACCATCAGATCAGGCAGATCAGGAATGTGATGGGCATCTCCCACATGGTCGACGGCGGCATCGCCGAAGTCGTCATGGACAACCCTCCGGTCAACGCTCTCACCGTCGCCGGATGGTTCGAGCTGGCCGACACGGTCCGGGGGCTCGGCGAGGACTCGCGCGTCCGCGTCCTGATCCTGCGGGCCGAGGGGAAGGGCTTCAACGCCGGGGTCGACATCAAGGAGATGCAGCGCACGGAGGGCTTCCATGCGCTCGTCGGCGCCAACCGCGGCTGCTTCGCGGCGTTCGCAGCCGTCTACGAGTGTGCGGTCCCCGTCATCGCCGCCGTGCACGGCTATTGCCTGGGCGGCGGCGTCGGCCTCGCCGGAAACGCCGACATCATCGTCGCCACGACCGACGCCACGTTCGGGCTGCCCGAGGTCGACCGGGGCGCGCTCGGTGCGGCTACCCACCTGGCTCGCCTCGTGCCGCAGCACAAGATGCGGGCGATGGTCTACACGGCCACCACCGCCACCGCGCAGGAGTTGCATCACTACGGCTCCGTGCTCGCCGTGGTGGAGCGCGACCGGTTGCGCGATGCCGCCTACGGAATCGCGCGGCAGATCGCAGAGAAGAACCCGTTAGTGATGCGGGCGGCCAAGGAGTCGCTCAACGGCATCGATCCCGTCGACGTCAAGAAGTCGTACCGGTACGAGCAGGGCTACACGTTCGAGCTCAATCTCTCCGGGGTCGCCGACGAGGCGCGAGACGCGTTCGTCGACAAGAAATAGATGGCGGACAAGCGCGCCACGGAAGACGACGTCGTCGCCGAGCTCCGCGACGGCATGACCGTCGGCATCGGTGGATGGGGCTCTCGCCGCAAGCCGATGAGCGTCGTGCGAGCTATCGCCCGGTCCGACCTCACCGATCTCACGGTCGTGTCCTGCGGCGGCCCCGACGTCGGCCTCCTCTGTGCGACGGGCAAGGTCGCCAAGGTGCTGTTCGCGTTCGTCTCGCTCGACTCGATCCCGCTCGAGCCCCACTTCCGCGCCGCCGTCGAGTCGGCCTCCGTCGCGACGGTGCACCACGACGAGGGAACCTTCTTTCTCGGTCTCCAGGCCGCGGCCTGGCGTGTCCCGTTCCTCCCGACGCGGATAGGGCTCGGTTCCGACCTGTTCCGCGCCCATCCCGGGCTGCGAACGGTCCGGTCGCCGTACGACGACGGCGAGGAATTCGTGGCCGCGCCGGCGATCGAGCTCGACGCCGCCATCGTGCACCTCAACCGGGGCGACCAGCGCGGCAACGGCCAGTTCCTCGGCGTCGACCCGTATATGGACGACCTCATGCTGCGCGCCGCGACCAAGCGCTTCATGTCGGTCGAGAACATCGTCGACACCGACGACTTCCTCGCCGAGGGACCGGTCGAGAGCCTGCGCGTCCCCCGCCATCTGACCGACGCCGTCGTCGAGGCCCCGTACGGTGCCCACTTCACGTCATGCGCTCCCGACTACGAGCGCGACGAGACCTTCCAGCGCGAGTACGCCGCGAGCGCCAAGTCCCCCGAGGCGTGGGACGCGTTCCGCACCAAGTACGTGGACCTCCCGACGCACGCCGCCTACCTCGCTCAGGTCGGGCTGTCATGAGCGACTTCACGCGAGCCGAGGTGTGCGTCGTCGCCTGCGCGGAGGCGTTTCGTGGAGACGGCGAGATCGTCGCCAACCCGATCGGAACCATCCCGATCGTCGGTGGCCGCCTGGCCCGGGCGACGTTCGAGCCCGACCTCCTGCTCACCGACGGCGAAGCGCTCTTCGTCGGCAACGACCTCCCGGTGGGCGTGCCCGACGCGCCGAAGGTGATCGAGGGCTGGAATCCGTATCGCACCATGCTCGAGATCACGTGGTCGGGCCGGCGCCACGTGATGATGGGCGCGACGCAGATCGACCGCTTCGGCAACCAGAACATCGCGTCCATCGGGCCAATCGACGCGCCGAAGGTGCAGCTGCTCGGCTTTCGCGGTGCGCCCGGCAACACGATCAACGACCCCACGAGCTACTGGGTCCCCAACCATTCGCCCAAAATCTTCGTCGAGCACGTCGACGTCGTCACCGGCATCGGGTACGACCGGGCCGCCGAGCTCGGGCCCGAAGCGGCGCGCTTCCATCGCCTCCCTCGCGTCGTCAGCAATCTCGGCGTCTTCGATTTCGAGACGCCGAGCCATGCGATGCGCCTGCGGTCCGTCCACCCCGGTGTCACCGTCGACGAGGTCGTCGCGGCCACCGGTTTCGACCTCGATGTGCCCGACGACGTGCCCGAGTCGCGCGAGCCGACGGCGGAAGAGCTGCTGGTGATCCGCGACGTCCTCGACCCGAACGACCTCCGCAGCAAGGAAGTGCCGGGATGACGCACGCGGGCCTCCACACGGCGGCGTGCGACCTGTTCGGGGTGCGCTACCCCATCGTGCAGACCGGCATGGGCTGGGTCGCCGGGGCGCGGCTCACGTCGGCCACGAGCGCGGCGGGCGGGCTCGGCATCCTCGCGTCGGCGACGATGACCTACGAGCAGCTCGAAGACGCGATCCACGAGGTGCAGGGCCGCACGGACCGGCCGTTCGGCGTGAACCTGCGCGCCGACCAGGACGACATCGACCAACGGATCGACCTGCTCGTCCGCGAGCACGTGCGCGTCGCGAGCTTTGCCCAGGCGCCTGGCGAGCGGCTCGTGAAGCGGTTGCGCGACGCGGGCGTCGTCACGATGCCGACCGTCGGCGCGCCCCGTCATGCCGAGAAGGTCGCGGCGTGGGGCGTCGACGCGCTCATCGCCCAGGGCGCCGAAGGCGGGGGCCACACCGGCACCATTCCGACCTCGCTCCTGCTCCCGGCCGTGGTCGATGCGGTCGATATCCCGGTGCTCGCTGCCGGCGGGTTCACCGACGGCCGCGGGCTCGTTGCCGCGCTGGCGTGGGGCGCGGCGGGCGTGGCCATGGGCACGAGGTTCTTGCTCACGAGGGAGAGCACGGTGCCCGACACGGTGAAGGACGTGTACATCGGGACTGCGGTCACGGGCACGGTTGTCACCAAACGGATCGACGGCTATCCGCAGCGCGTCATCCGTACCGGCGTGGTCGACCACCTCGAGCACTCCGGACGCCTCACTTCGCTCCCCCGCGCCCTGCGAAACGCGCTCGCCTTCCGCAAGCTGACGGGCACGTCGATGCGCGCGCTCGTCCGCGAGGGCCTGGCGATGAAGCATAAGGAGGGTCTGACGTGGTCGCAGGTGGCGATGGGCGCCAACGCGCCCATGCTCACCAAGGCCACGATGGTGGACGGACGGCTCGAGACCGGCATCCTCCCTACGGGGCAGGGCGTCGGCGTGATCGACGAGCTCCCCACGGTGGCCGATCTGGTCGCCCGGATCATCGACGAGGCGGAGCAGACACTGACCCGCCTCGAAAAGGGAGGGGCATGACCACGAAGGAGCGCGTCGCCGCAGTCGACGGGTGGTTCACGCTCGACGACGCGCAGCCGCGGCTGCTCGGCAACCGTTGCACCCGCTGCGGCAGCTACTTCTTTCCGAAGGCGTCCGGCTTCTGTCGCAACCCCGGCTGTGACGGGACCGAGTTCGAAGAGGTGCCCCTGTCGAACCGGGGCACGATCTGGTCGTTCACGACCAACCACTACGCGCCGCCGTCGCCGTACGTGGCGGCGGATCCGTTCGAGCCGTTCTCGGTGGCGGCGGTCCAGCTGCCCGACGAGAAGATGGTCGTGCTCGGCCAGGTCGCGGAAGGCGTCGACCCCGCGGCGTTGCGGGTCGGCGACGAGGTCGAGCTGACGTTGGGAACGCTGTTCGAGGACGACGACCACGAGTACGTCGTCTGGAAGTGGAAGCCGATCGAGGGAGCGCAGGCCGATGGGTGATCACGACGTCGCCGTCCTCGGGGTCGGCATGCACCCGTGGGGCAAGTGGGGCCGCAACTTCGTCGAGTACGGGATCGACGCCGCTCGCGCTGCCCTGGCCGACGCCGGGCTCGAGTGGCGCGACATCCAGTTCGTCTCGGGCGCCGACACGATCCGCAACGGCTATCCGGGCTTCGTCTCCGGAGCGACGTTCGCGCAGGCACTCGGTTGGCAAGGCGCGCCCGTGGCGAGCAGCTACGCGGCGTGCGCGTCGGGCGCGACGGCGCTGAACGCGGCGCGGGCCCAGATCCTCGCCGGCCTGTGCGACGTCGCCCTCGTCGTCGGCGCCGACACAACACCGAAGGGCTTTCTCGCTCCCACCGCGGGCGAGCGGGGTGACGATCCGGATTGGCTGCGGTTCCGGCTGCTCGGCGCGACCAACCCCACGTACTTCGCGCTGTACGCCCGTCGCCGGATGGAGCTGTTCGGCGCGACCCCGTCCGACTTCGCCAAGGTCAAGGTCAAGAACGCGGCGCACGGCCTCTCGAACCCGAACGCGCGCTACCGGAAAGCCGTCACCGAAGAAGATGTGATGGCGTCGCCTGTGGTCGCAGAGCCGCTGCGGCTCCTCGACATCTGCGCGACGAGCGACGGCGCCGCTGCTGTCGTCGTGTCGAGCATGGACTATGCAAAGCGGCGCGACACGACCGACCCGGTGCGCGTCACCGCGATCTCGACGGTGACGCCGTCGTACCCGAACACGGTCATCGAGATGCCCGACTTCGCCACCGACTCGGCCGCGGCCGCCGCGCCGGCGGCAGCAACGTTCCGTGACTCGATCGCACACCAGGCGTACGCCGAGGCCGGCCTCGGGCCCGACGATCTCGACGTGGCCGAGGTCTACGACCTGTCGACGGCGCTCGAGCTCGACTGGTACGAGAACATCGGGCTGTGCGGGCCCGGTGAGGCCGAGAAGCTCGTGCACGACGGCGCGACGACCATCGGCGGCCGCATCCCCGTGAACCCGAGCGGCGGCCTGGCGTCCTTCGGCGAAGCCGTCCCCGCGCAGGCGCTCGCGCAGGTGTGCGAGATCGCGTGGCAGCTCCGGGGCGAGGCCGGCGAGCGGCAGGTCGACGGGGCCAAGGTCGGGCTCACGGTCAACCAGGGCCTGTTCGGCCACGGCTCGTCGGTCATCCTCGCCCGCTGACTCGCCGGTGGACCTCACCTTCACAGAAGAGGAGCAGGCGTTTCGCTCCGAGGCGCGCGTGTGGCTGGAGGCGAACGTGCCCAGCCCCGCGTTGCCATCCGGCGACACGCGCGAGGGGTTCGCGCTCCACAAGGAGTGGGAGCGGACGCTGTTCGACGCGCGGTGGGCGGTGGTGTCGTGGCCGCGGGAGTACGGCGGGCGTGACGCCACGCTCATGGAGTGGCTGATCTTCGAGGAGGAGTACTACCGCGCCGGCGGCCCGCAACGCGTCACGCAGAACGGCATCTTCCTGCTCGCCCCGACGCTCTTCGAGCTCGGCACCAAGGAACAACAGGACCGCATCCTCCCCAAGATGGCATCGGCCGAGGAGACGTGGTGCCAGGGCTGGTCGGAGCCGAACGCTGGTAGTGACCTCGCCGGCATCAAATCCCGGGCCGAGCGAGACGAGGCGACGGGCGGCTGGCGGCTCTCGGGCCAGAAGACGTGGACAACGCGAGGCGCGTTCTGCGACCGGATGTTCGGCCTGTTCCGCAGTGACCCCCACGCGGAGCGACACCGGGGCCTCACGTACTTTCTGATCGACTTACGCGCCGACGGCGTGACGGTGCGACCGGTCGAGCGGCTCGACGGCGACGAGGGCTTCGCCGAGGTCTTCCTCGAAGACGTGTTCGTGCCTGACCGCGACGTGCTCGGCACCGTGCACGAGGGATGGCGCGTGGCCATGGCGACGACGGGTTCCGAGCGCGGGCTCACCCTCCGCAGTCCCGGCCGGTTCATGGCCTCGGCGGCTCGGCTCGCCGATCTCTACCGCGCGCACGCCGATGACGCCGACCCATCGGTGCGCGACGCCGTCGTGCGCGCGTGGATCGACGCCGACGCGTACCGCTGGCAGACGTTCTGGACCGTCACGCGTCTCATGAACGGCGGGCGCACGGGTCCCGAATCGAGCCTGGTGAAGATCTTCTGGTCGGAGCTCGACGTGCGGCTCCACGAGACCGCGTTGAAGCTGCTCGGCTCCCGAGCCGAGCTCGTCGACGGCGACGACGGCGTGTGGATGAAGGGATGGCAGTTCGCGCTGTCGGGCCCCATCTACGCAGGTACGAACGAAATCCAGCGCAACGTGGTGGCCGAGCGCGTGCTCGGTCTCCCCCGGCGGTGACGGCGTGAGGTTCGCGTTCTCGGACGAGCAGATCGCGATGCGCGACGCCGTGCGGGCGTTCCTCGACAAGGAGTGCCCGCCGAAGGTCGTGCGGGACGCGTGGACCAACGACACCGGCCGATCCGGGCTCTGGTCGCGGCTCGGGGAGATGGGCGTGCTCGGTGTGCTCGCTCCCGAAGCGCAGGGCGGACTCGGCGGCGACTTTCTCGACATCGTGCTGCTGCTCGAGGAGACGGGCCGGGCGGCTTTGCCCGAGCCCATCGTCGAGCACGCTGCGGTTGGGGTCCCGCGACTCGAGGATGCGCGCGCTGCGGCAGCGGGCGACGTGACGATCACTGTGGCGCCCCCGTCCGGTCTCGTGCCGTACGCCGACAGCGCCGACCTCGTGCTCCTCGATGGCCGGTTCGTCGAACCGGGAACGCTCGAGCTGCAGAGGCACGAGTCGGTGGACGGGTCAAGGCGGCTGTTCGCGATCACGGATCCGCCCGCCTCGATCCACCTGGCGAGCTTGGATCGCGCCGCGCTGGGCGTCGCCGCGCAGCTCGTCGGCCTGGCCGACCACATGCTCACGACGACGGTCGACTACGCCAAGGAGCGCCGGCAGTTCGGTGTCCCGATCGGATCGTTCCAGGCCGTCAAGCACCACGTGGCCGACGTCGCGCTCGCCCTGGAGTTCGCACGTCCGCTCGTGTACCGGGCCGCATGGTCGCTCGCGTGCCATGACGACGACCGGTCGATGCACGTCGACATGGCCAAGGCGCGCGCATCGGAAGCTGCGTTGCTCGCCGGGCGAGTCGCCCTCCAGGTGCACGGGGCCATCGGTTACACGACCGAATACGACCTTCACCTCTGGATGAAGCGAGCTTGGGCGCTCGCGGCGTCGTGGGGCGACTCCTCCTGGCACAACACCCGGGTGGGACGCGCGATCCTTGACTCCGACACGACCGCTGAGGAGCAGTGATGGCCGAGGCCTACATCGTCGACACCGTGCGGACCCCCGTCGGGAAGAAGGGCGGCGGGCTCGCCGCCGTGCATCCCGCGGACCTCGGCGCCCATGTGATCACGGGCCTCGTGGACCGAATCGGGATCGATCCCGCGGTGGTGGACGACGTCATCTTCGGCTGCGTCGACACGATCGGCCCCCAGGCCGGCGACATCGCCCGCACCTGCTGGCTCGCCGCCGGACTGCCCGACGAGGTGCCCGGGACGACCGTCGACCGCCAGTGCGGGTCGTCGCAGCAGGCGGTGCACTTCGCCGCCCAGGCCGTGATGAGCGGTACGAACGACGTGATCGTCGCAGGTGGCGTGCAGAACATGAGCATGATCCCCATCGCGTCGGCGATGACGGTCGCGCAGCCCATGGGCTTCGACGACCCCTTCACCGGCTCCGAGGGATGGCGCGCCCGGTACGGCACGCAGGAGGTCTCGCAGTTCCGCGGCGCGGAGATGATCGCCGAGAAGTGGGGCATCTCGCGCGACGACATGGAGGCATTCGCGCTCGAGAGCCACCGTCGCGCCGTCACCGCCATGGACGAAGGGCGCTTCGAGCGCGAGATTCTCCCCTACCGCGATGTGACGACCGACGAGGGGCCGCGGCGCGACACGTCACTCGATCGGATGGCGTCGCTTCCCCCACTGATCGAGGGGGGCCGGCTCACCGCTGCCGTGTCGAGCCAGATCTCCGACGCCGCCGCGGCCATGCTCGTCGTCTCCGAGCGTGCGCTCGAAGAGCACAACCTGACGCCGCGGGCGCGCATCCATCACCTGAGCGTGCGCGGTGCCGACCCGATCTTCATGCTGACCGCGCCCATCCCCGCGACCGCGTACGCGCTCGACCGCACGGGCATGTCGCTCGACGACATGGACCTCGTCGAGATCAACGAGGCATTCGCGTCGGTGGTTCTCGCGTGGCAGAAGGAGACCAGCGCCGATCTCGAGAAGGTCAACGTCAACGGCGGCGCCATCGCCCTGGGGCACCCGCTGGGCGCGACCGGCGCCCGCCTGATGACCACGCTGTTGCACGAGCTCGAGCGCACCGGCGGCCGCTGGGGCCTCCAGACGATGTGCGAGGGCGGCGGTCAGGCCAACGTCACCATCCTCGAGCGTCTGGGGTAGCACGACCGTCGATGCGTGCGGTGGGGGACTATTTGGCCCCGAGCGCACGCATCAAGAG
>JALZAA010000127.1 GCA_030948625.1 Actinomycetota bacterium | reverse complement strand
ACGAGCTCGAAGTCGTCGGACAGATGGGCGGGACCCGTCCCGTGGCGGGGGAGCTGCCCGGCCAGCTGCTCGAGGAACTCGGGTGAGCGGTGCTCGCCGACGAAGTCGTGCGCCCGCGTCAGGCCGGCGGAGTCGGCGCCCCACAGCTCGTCGCGGGCCACGAGCCGGGCCGCCAGATCGGCGACGGCGTCGGCGACGAACGCCCGCGCCAGCATCGACTCGAGCTCGCCGTGCCCCCCGTAGTCGAGCATCACGCGGCAGCCCTCGAGCGCGCTGGCGGCGTGGGCGAGGTCGTAGGCCAGGACCTGGTGGCGGTCGAGCTTCGCGACGGAGATCCGACCGTCGTCAGCCGAGTCGCGGGCCAGGCGCTCGGCCGCCGTCTCGGTGATCTCGGCGGCGGCGTCGACGGCCGACGCGGCCGCCTCGAGCTGACCAGTCATGGCCGGAGACTACCGACGGGGTGCCGGGCCGGCGCTAGCCACTCTCCGCCGGCGCCGGCAGCCGGGGCCCGCTGGTCGACCGGCTCGACGACCCTCGTCGCGTGCCCGAAACCGACGAGCTGCCCTTCGCCTCGATGGTGCGCTTGACCACGCCTCGCACGGCCTGCTGCATGATCTGGCACTGCGGGTCGAGACGGTCGAGCACCGTCCTTGCCAGTAGATCGCCACCTTCGGGTGTGAAGTGGATCCCGTCCTGCGCGCGCACGCGGGTGACCTTGCCGTCCCCGCTCGGCAGCATTGACGTGAACTTCCCGTCCGGCCCCGAGAAGACAGCGAAGGCGTCGACGTACGTGACTTCCGGGTGTTTCGCGGCGACTTCCTCGAACACCTCGTTGACGCTCTTCACACGCTCGGAAAATGCGGCGTCCGACATGATCGGCGCGCCGACCCAGTAGACGTTGCGGCCGGGACCGACCAGCACGCCCAGCATCTTCTCGACGGCCGCCGCGTACTGCGTGCGCCATTGTTGATCTTGCTCGGCGCCCTTCGGCAGGTTCTTGGCGTCGTTGGCGCCGATGATGAAGACGGTCACCTCGGGGTTGTACGTGAGCATGTCCTCGGCGCCCTGCTTCGGCCAGTCGACGAAGTTCGGCGACGACAGGCCGCTCGAGACGCGCGAATCGACCACGGGCTGCACGACCCCGCTGGTGCCGGTGACCTCGCCGAGCGACGGGCCGAGCGAGCCCGCGAGCGAATCTCCGCCGATCCACAGCCGCAGCGGGTTGGGTGGGTTGAGCGGCGACCGGCACGCCTGGGCGACTCCGGCCGGCTCGGCCGGACCCGTGGAGTTGGTCGCGCGGGGAGGGGAGGCGGCCTGCCTGTCATCGGGTCGCAGCGGACCGGCGATCGCGTACGCGCCCCCGCTGGCGACGATCACGATGGCGAGGACCAGCAGCAGACGGCGCCGCCAGCCGCGCCGGTGGGCGCGCTGGGGTGCGAGTGACCCGTGCGGGTCGAGTTGGTCGTCGGACGGCATGAGGCGGAGTCCGGTCCGGGAGGAACTGTAGTGATGGTACTTGCGCGTGTGCTCGCACCGGCGGCCATCCGTGCCGTGTGCTGCACGCGCTTACGCAGGCTCGGCCGCCTGGTCTCCCAGCTGTGTGCGGTAGAGGTCGGAATAGAGCCCGTTGGCGCGGAGCAGCTGCTCGTGCCTGCCCTCCTCGACGACGCGGCCGTCTTCCATGACGAGGATGCGGTCGGCGCTCACGATCGTCGACAGGCGGTGTGCGATCACCAATGCCGTCCGGCCTTGCAGTGCGTCGGCGAGCGCGCGTTGGATCGCGTGCTCCGACTCGGAGTCCAGGTGCGACGTCGCCTCGTCGAGGATCACGATCGCCGGGTCCTTCAGCAGCATCCGGGCGATCGCAAGGCGTTGCTTCTCGCCGCCCGACATGCGGTACCCGCGCTCGCCGACGAACGTGTCGTAACCCTCCGGCAGACTCATGATCAACTCGTTGATCCGGGCCGCCTTACACGCGGCGACGAGCTCGTCGTCGGTGGCATCGGGGCGCGCGTAGCGCAGGTTGTTGCGGATCGTGTCGTGGAACAGGTGCGGGTCCTGCATGACGAATCCGACCGCGTCGCGCAGCGAGTCGAGCGTGAGGTCGCGTACGTCGTGGCCGTCCACGAGCACGTGACCCTGGCTGACGTCGGCGATCCTGGGCAGGAGCATCGCAGTGGTCGTCTTCCCCGCGCCCGACGGTCCCACCAGCGCGACGGTCTCCCCGGGCTCGATGGTCAGCGACACGTCGCGCAGGATCCAGCCACTCTCCTCCTCCTCGTCGTCGACGACACCCTCTTGGAGCGAGGGGAGCGACGTGACCGCGCCGGGCGGGTGGCGGAACCACACGTGCTCGAGCTCCACGCGGCCCTTCGGGGCGACCAGGTCGACGGCGCCCGGCCGGTCGAAGACCAGCGGGGCGAAGTCGAGCACCTCGAACACGCGCTCGAACGATACGAGCGTGGTCAGCACGTCGACGCGGGCGTTCGTGAGCTGTGTGAGAGGTTGGTAGATCTGCGTCACGTAGACGGCGAAGGCGGCGACGGTCCCGATCGACAGCCCCCCGGAGATCACCAGATTGCCGCCCACGAAGTACACGATCGCGGTACCGACCGAGGCAACGAGGCCGAGGGCGATGAACAACACGCGCGCGTACATGGCGCTGGCCACGCCTATGTCGCGAACTCGCTCTGCTCGATCCGAGAACTGCTGGAGCTCTCGGTCTTGCTTGCCGAAGAGCTTCACGACCAGCGCGCCGGCGACGTTGAATCGCTCGGCGGCGGTGTTGTTCATCGAAGCGTTCAGCTGCATTCCTTCACGCGTGATGCCCACGAGCTTCCGGCCGATGTGCCGGGCCGGGAGGATGAACGCCGGCAGGACGACCAGCGTGAGGAGGGTGAGGCGCCACTCGAGCCCGAGCATGACGGTGAGCGTCACCGCGAGCCCGATGACGTTCCCGACGACGGTTCCGAGCGTGTTCGTGATCGCCTGCTGCGCGCCGATCACGTCGTTGTTCATTCGTGACATGAGGGCGCCGGTCTGGGTGCGGGTGAAGAAGGAGACCGGCATCCGCTGCACGTGGTCGAACAGCTTCGTCCGCATGTCGAAGATCAGTCCCTCGCCGATGCGAGCCGAGTACCACCGCTGCCAGAGGTTCAGCGCCGCGTTGGCGAGCGCCAGCGCGACGGCCCCGGCAGCCAGCCACGTGACGAGGGCCCGGTCCTTTTGCGGCACGGCGGTGTCGAGAAGCGATCGGAAAAGCAGCGGCGGGATCGCCGTCACGATGGAGGCGGCCACCGCCGTGAGCAGGAAGCCCACGAGCAGCCGGCGGTAGGGACGCGCAAGGCGGAACACCCGCCGCACGAGGGCGCGATCGATGCGCTTGCCTGCTACTGCCTCCGAATCGCGCCGGAAGCCCATCATCGCCTGATGCATCATCGCCGCCTCCCAACGTACCGGCGGTTGTGCGGATTCCCCATAGCTTCTTGGCGCCGCCGACGTCGCGGCTTCGTGCAAGACTTCTCGCCGTCATCCCAGGGCAGGAGCCAGACCGATCGTGAACACCGCTACTTGGCCGCTCGTCGGCCGCGCCGGCGAGCTGAGCCGGGTCGTGGAAGCCATTGATGGTCACGCCGGCGGTGTCCTGCTGGCGGGCCCCGCCGGCGTCGGCAAGACCCGCCTCGCGTTCGAGTGCGTGAGCCTGGGTACCGACCGGGGCTACGCCACCGCGCACGTGCGGGCCAACCGGAGCTCGGCGACGATCCCGTACGGCGCCTTCGCCGGCCTGCTGCCGGCGACCGTGGGGAGGGCCCCGGAGAGCCGCGGCGACCTCCTGCGCCACTTCGCCGAAGCCGTGCTCAGCCATGCCGATGGGCGCCCGCTGCTCCTCGTGGTCGACGACGCCCAGGACCTCGACGAGGCGTCGGCGGCCTTGCTCCTCCACCTCGTGCTCCACGGCGGCGTGTTCCCCGTCGTGACCCTGCGGACCGGCGAACCGGCTCCCGAGTCCGTCGTCATGCTCTGGAAGGACGAGCTGCTCCAGCGCGTCGACGTGTCGCCGCTGACGGTGAAGGACATCGCCATGCTCGCCGCCGACGTGCTCGGCGGCCCGGTCGAAGGCAGCGCGGTGCACTCGTTGTGGACGACGAGCGAGGGAAACGTGCTGTTCCTACGGGAGCTGATCATCGCTGCCGTCGATTCCGGCTCGCTCACCGACGCGCGCGGCATCTGGTTGCTCCACGGCTCACTCGCGGCCTCTCCTCGCCTCACCGAGCTCGTGCGCCTGCGACTTGGGACCCTGGACGACCACGAGCGTCACGCCCTCGAGGTGGTGAGCGTGGGCGAGCCGGTCGCGCTCGCGACGCTCGAAGCGCTCGCCGACCGGGAGTGCATCGAACGCCTCGAGTCTCGTGCGCTCGTCGACGTGGAGGTCGAGGGCTCGACCCGACAGGTGCGCATGGGCCACCCGCTCTACGGCGAAGTCCTGCGCGCCGAGCAGCCCGGCAGTCGGTACGAGCGCATCTGCCGAGAGTTGTCCGAGACGCTCGAGCGCGCCGGCGAGCTGTCGGCGGAGGATGCCCTCCGGGTCGCGGTCTGGCGGCTGGAGAGCGGCGACACCGGGCACGCGGACCTGCTGACGGCGGCGGCCCGGCAGGCCGCGTTCGCCTTCGACTTCCGTCTCGGGCGCCGCCTCGCGCGCGCCGCATGGGACGCGGGAGCCGGCATCGCCGCCGGCCACTTGCTCGGCGAGATGCTCGACACGCTCGGGGAGCACGAGGAGGCCGAGCTCGTGCTCAGCGCCGTCGAGGCGGAGGCGCGCAGCGAAGAGGAAAGGGCGCGGATCGCAGAGGCGCGTGTCGGCAACCTGTTCCGGGGGCTCGGGCTGGCCGCCGAGGCGGAGGAGGTCACGCGCGCTGCCGAGCGTGCGGTCGAGGACCCGAACCTGCGCGCCGAGCTCGTCTCGCAGCGCGCCATTCATACCCTGTTCGCGGCGGACATGACGGAGGCGCTCGCGCTCGCCGAGCCGCTGCTCGACGAGGCGCGGTATCCGGGTCGCGTCGTCGTGAAGGCGGCGCTCGCGGCCGGTCCCGCGCTCGCTCTCTCCGGCCGCACAGCCGACGCGATTCACGTCGCCGACCGCGCGTTCGAGCTCCGCATCGAGCTCGGCGACCAGGTGCAGATGGCGGGGCCCGGGGTGTACCTGGTGGCCCGCGCGTTGGCGCTCACGGAGGCGGGTCGGCTCGACGAGGCCGCCGCCACCGCCCAGGCGGGGTACGACGGCGCCGTCCAGTCGCAGGTGCTCGAGGGACAGGGCTGGTTCACGGTGGTGCTCGGGCGGATCTGCCTGCTCCAGGGCCGTCCGGTCACCGCGGCCCGGTGGCTGCGGGAGGCGGCCGTGCTGTGGGGCGAGATCGTGCACCCGAGCGCGCGCTGGGGGTTCGGCGGTCTTGCGCATGCGCTGACGCTCAGCTGCGACCTGGACGCCGCCGAGGCGGCGCTCGCCGACCTCGACGCCGAGCCGCCGACGCCGATCCGCATGATGGACGTCGACATCGAGCGCGGGCGCGCCTGGTACACGTGGTTCCGCGGCGAGCACGTGCGCGCGCTGGCGATGCTGCGCGGTGCAGCCCAAAGCGGTCTCGAGGGCGGCCAGATCGCGCTCGCGGCGGGCGCGTTCCACGATCTCGCCCGCCTGGGTGAAGCAGCGGAGGCGGCCGAGGAGCTCGAAGCAATCGCGGGGCGCGTCGACGGTGAGCTCATGCCGGCGCGTCTTGCGTACGCCACGGCGTGCGCGAAGGAAGATGCCGACGGCCTCGACGCGGCGTCGGAGGCGTTCGAGGCGCTCGGCGGATACCTCTTCGCGGCCGAGGCGGCCAACCAGGCGTCGCTGTTGCACGACGGCGATGGGCTGCGGCGGCGTGCGTCGGCGTCGTCGCAAAACGCGCGCTCGCTCGCGGAGCGCTGCGAGGGCGCGCAGACCCCGGCGCTGGCCACGGGCAGCGAACCGGTCGCGCTGACAAAACGCGAACGCGAGGTCGCCACGCTCGCCGCCCGCGGTCTCGCGAGTCGCGACATCGCCGAGACGCTCGTCGTATCCACCCGCACCGTCGAGAACCATCTTCAGCGGGCGTACGAGAAGCTCGGCGTCCGCAGTCGGGCCGAGCTCGCTGACGCGCTGGGTGAGGCCGCGACGTAGGCTCGCCAACAGTGTCAGCTACAGACCCGCAGGTGCGCGCCGAGCTCGTGAGCACGGTGCGTCGTTTCGTCGAGCGGGAAGTCGCGCCCGTCGCGTCCGACTTGGAGCACGCCGACGAGTATCCGGCTGCGATCGTGGACGGGATGCGCGAGCTCGGCCTGTTCGGGGTGACGATCCCCGAGGAGCACGGCGGGCTCGGGCTCGACCTGCAGACGTACTGCGGCGTGATCGAAGAGCTGTCGGCGGGATGGATGTCGCTGTCGGGCGTCCTCAACACCCACGTGATCACGGCGAACCTGCTGAAGGCGTACGGCACCGACGAGCAGCGGAAACGTTGGCTGCCGCGCCTGGCGAGCGGAGAGATCCGGGGCGCGTTGTCGCTGTCGGAGCCGGACGCCGGCAGCGACACGAGCGCAATCTCGTGCCGCGCCGTGCGCGACGGGGACGAGTACGTGATCACCGGCACCAAGATGTGGGTGACGAACGGGCAGCGGGCCGGCCTCGTGGCCCTCGCCGCCCGCACCGACGAAGGCATCACGTGCTTCATGGTCGAGAAGGAGCCCGGGGCCGACCGTTTCGGCGGCATCAGCGTCAGCCGCAACATCGGCAAGCTCGGTTACAAGGGCATCGAGACCGTTGAGATGACCTACGACGGGCACCGCGTCGACGCCGACTGCGTGCTCGGTGGTGACGAGGGCCTGGGGCGGGGCCAGCACTTCATCCTCTCTGCGCTCGAGGTTGGTCGGATCAACATCGCGGCGCGCGCGGTGGGCCTCGCCCGCGCCGCCTTCGAGGCCGCCATCGCATACGCGCAGCAGCGCGAGACGTTCGGCAAGCCGATCGCCCAGCACCAGGCCATCCAGACGAAGCTCGCCGACATGGGAACCAAGCTCCAGGCCGCACGCCTGTTGACGGAGCACGCGGCCGAGCGGAAGGAGGCGGGGGAGCGGGCGGACGTCGAAGCGGGGATGGCCAAGCTGTTCGCGAGCGAGGCCGCGTTCGAGATCGCCACCGAGGCCATGCGCATCCACGGCGGTGTGGGCTACACGACCGAGCTGCCGGTCGAGCGCTACTACCGCGACGCGCCGCTCATGATCATCGGCGAGGGCACCAACGAGATCCAGCGCCTCGTGATCGCGCGCGGCCTGCTCGAGCGCTACCGGATCTGAGCCTCATGACCGAGTACATCGGCGCCGATGGCGTGCGCCGGTTCAACGAAGAGGCGCCGTGGGGGCGGTTCCCGTCGATGATCGGGCTCGAGGTGCTCGAGGTCGAGCGCGAGGTGGTTCGCGGCCGGCTCGAGACCACCGAGCAGCTCATCGCGGGTACCGGCTATCTGTGGGCGCCGGTCGTGATCGGCCTCGCCGACGCCCTGTGCGCGGCGGGTACCGGCGCCAACCTTCCCGACGGCGCCACGTTCACGACCGTCGAGCTCAAGACGAACTTCCTCGGTAGTGCCCGCGCGGGAGAGTGGATCGTGGGCGAGGCGACGCCGGCACACCTCGGCCGCACGACCCAGGTGTGGGACGTCACCGTGGTGAACGAGACGACGAATCGGACCATCGCGCTGCAACGCTGCACCCAAATGGTGTTGTATCCCAGGTCGTGAGCGCGATCGCCGATCGTTACCGCCGCCACGCCGACGCTTTCGGGCGCAAGGTCGCGGCCGTGCGCTCCGATCAGTGGTCCAACCAGTCACCGTGCGAAGCCTGGAACGCCCGGGACGTGGTCGATCACATCGTGACGATGCACGCCGTCATGCTGCGACCGGTGGGCCCCGAGCCCAGCGCGGCGCCGGCGGTGAACGACGACCCGGTGGGCGCATTCGAGTTGGCGCGCGCCGACGTCGAGGCTGTGCTCGACGATCCCGCGCTCGCCGGCGCCGAGTGCGACACGCCGAACGGCCGGATGGCGGTCGAGCAGCAGATCGACGAGGTCGTCAGCGACGACCTGGTCCTCCACGGCTGGGACCTCGGCCGTGCCACAGGCCAGGACGACACGATGGAGCCCGAAGACGTCGAGCGACTGTGGTCGATCATCACCGCGATTCCGCCGGACTTGATTGCGAAGTATCGGACACCGGGCGCCTTCGGCCCGGGTGTC
>JALZAA010000102.1 GCA_030948625.1 Actinomycetota bacterium | reverse complement strand
CAGCAACAGATCGACGACGCGCGCGATCGTCTTGCCCGGGCCTACCAGCAAGTCAAAGACGCCGACGAGGAAGGCCTGCGCGTGTGAATTGCCACGAACGCCCTCGCCTTACCGCGAGTGTCAACATCAGCGGGCTGGATCCAGCCGGCAGGTGATCATTAGCCCCCAAGTGCGGTAGTCGCTCGACTGCAATCAGCACCTTCACACCCGTCTCGCGAAACCTCGTGTGGGTGCCGAAAATGTTGGCCGGGGCTTGTGACCAGTTTTCGCTGGTCGGGACTCCGTATGGCGAGTCAACCCCATCACCGATCGTGCTCGGCACCTACATGCCGAACCCAGGCCGGGCGTAGTCTCTGTGTATGGGTGACAAGACTCCACGGTCGGGAAACGACAAGAAGCAGGGGAAGAGCCTCAAGGAGAAGCGCGCCGTCAAGGACGCGAAAAGGGCGAAGCGCTCGAGGAGAGGCAAAATCGCGTAGCTGCCGACGCTCGGGAGCGAGCCATCGAGACTGGATCGGTGTTCGCGCCAAGTAGCGGGTCCGTGTCGCGTCACCGGGCGTCGGTCGGACCGGGTTCGGTTGGGTCCGGGCGAGTTCCGATGGGCGCGGTTTCGAGACGCGCGGCGCTCATGACGAGTAACGTCGGGGTTTCTTGAGAGGGGCCGCCATCATGGAGCGCACCGGACTCCGCTCCGTCGAGCGCCGGATCATGCGTCTCGTCGAAGCCGGCGTGGATGTCGCGGAGATCGGGAAGCGCTTTCGTCGCAGCCCTCAGCACATCGCACGGGTAATCGAGCTGGCCCGCCTGCCTGGGCGCGCCGCGCACGACGACCACGATCGTCTCCGTCCCCTGGAGCGCTGCATTCTCGGATGGCGCGCGCGGGGGGCATCGCACGCGGAGATTGGTCCGCGACTCGGTCGGAGTTCGGAGTTCGTCGCCCGGGTCGAAGGACTCGCTCAGTACAAGCTCTCGGCCGGCTAGGCCCGAGACGCCCGCGGCTCTCGTGGGGCGCGGACGGGCACGAGACGACTCGAGGCTCCCGCTGGCACTTGTGGGTGCCGGAAACTCGGTCACGTATGGGTGCGCGCGTGTGCGCGCCACCTTGAGCAGTTGACCCGGACCCCATGTAGGCGTTGTCGCTTCCCTGGCTGGGATTGCTCGGTCAGGACGAGTCGCGCCTGAACCCGGAGGAAAGTTCGTGCGAGCTCAAGGTCCAAATTCGTCGCGCACGTGTCTCGAACTGATGGAGGTGCGCCGACCGCCGTGACGTCTCCTCCCATCACGTCTGGTGAGCAGGGTTATCCTGCGGCCATGACGAGCGCCGACTGGCGGCAGCTGTCCGACGCGTTGAGCGCCGGGCTCCACCTCACCGCCTTGCCGCTGGCTATCACTTTCTCGGCCGAGGCGCCGGCCGGGGTGGCTCCGTTCGACGATCCGATGCCGCCGCCCCTCCCCGATGGCCGCACCGGGCGGGTGGCGGCAGGGTGCGTGTTCTGGATGAAGGCGACCGACCGCACCTTCAGCACCGTCGCTGCCGACCACGGCAATTGCAGCGTCGGCAGCCTCACCCACGGGTTCAAGACCCTCGACGAGGTGGCCGGCAACTCGGACGTCGCTGTGGTCCTCGAGTCGGGCTGGGTGACCATGGAGGACGTGCCGCGGATCCCGGTGGTGGCCGAGCGGCCGGGCGCAGTCACCTACGGGCCGCTGGCCGAGACCTCGGTCGATCCTGACGTCGTGTTCCTCCGGCTCAACGCGAAGCAGCTCATGGTGCTCTGCGACGCGGTGCCCGGCGTGCACATCGAGGGCAAGCCGCAGTGCCACATCGTCGCCGTGGCGAAGGAGGAAGGCGAGATCGCGGTCAGCGTCGGCTGCGCGCTGAGCCGTGTGCGCACCGGCATGCCCGCGACGGAGATGACGTGCGCGATCCCGGCGGCGAGGCTTCGCCAGGTCGTCAAGGCGATCGAGCGCAACGCGGTGGCCGACGCGGCCGTCGCGACCTACGCCGCGGAGGACGCGCTGCGATTCGCGTGACCCCGCTGTCGGCGGGCTGGTTCTTCTTCGCGCGCTGTTCTTCGCGCTAGTTCTTCGCCGACTCGAAGTAGGGGTTGGTCCCGCTGGCGTGGTCGGTGACGTCGACGACCTGGGTCACCTCGGGCGCTGCGTCGAGGATGGCGACCTCGATGCCCTGGCTCAGCGTCACGGTGGCAAGGCCGCAGCCCTGGCACCCGCCGCCGAGCCGCAGGTAGGCGACGCCGTCCTCGATGGCGACGAGCTCGGCCCGGCCGCCGTGGGCGGCGATGGCCGGGTTGATCTGCTCGTCGAGCACCTGGATCACGCGCTGGGCGGCGTCGCCGCTCAGGTCGGCCGGTGGGCGGGCGGCGCCGACCGCCGGGCTGGGGCTGTTGGGGTTCTGGAGCACCATGCCCGCGCCCGAGAGGTCGAGGGTGGAGCCCCGCACGTTGTCGAGGCTGGCCTGCGGGATGACGATAGACACGCCGTCGTGACGGTCCACGCCGTCGTCGGACTCGGCCTCGTCGAGGCGCTGGAAGTACATGTCGTAGGTATACGCGGCACCTTCCGCGCCGCTAACCTCGAGCCAGAGGGCCAGCGCGTCGGGGTCGGGCTCGACCGCGCGGACCTCGAGGATCTTCTCCCGCGCCGCGTCGGTGACCGTGACCAGCGGGGCGGCGTCGTCCATGTCAAGCCATGATACCCCCGTGCCCCGCGTGCTCCTCATCCTGCCCACGGCCACCTACCGTGCGCCCGACTTCCTCGCCGCCGCCCGCGCCCTCGGCGTCGAGGTGATCGTGGGTTCGGAGCAGCCCCAGGCTATGGCGGGCTCGATGGGCGATCGGTCGGTGGTGGTGCCGCTCGAGGACCCCGAGGCCGCGGTGGCGGCCGTCGCGACGCTCCATGGACGGTCCCCGCTCCACGCGGTGGTCGCGGTCGATGACCAGGGCGTGCTGATCGCCGCGAAGGCCGCGGCCCGGCTCGGCCTCCCGCACAATCCGCTCGACGCGGTGGCGGCGACGCGTGACAAGGCCGCGATGCGGCGCGCCTTCGCGGCGGCGGGCGTGCCCCAGCCCCGCTTCGGGGTCATCGACGGCGAGCCCACTGCGAGCGTCGGCTTCCCGTGCGTGATCAAGCCGGTGTCGCTGGCGGCGAGCCGTGGCGTGATCCGGGCCGACGACCCGGTGGCCGCCACTGCCGCGGCCGCCCGGGTGCGGGCGATGGTGGACGGACCGCTCCTCGTCGAGGAGTACGTGCCCGGCGTCGAGGTCGCAGTCGAGGGCCTGCTGTGCGCCGGGCGGCTTGAGGTGCTCGCGGTCTTCGACAAGCCCGACCCGCTGGAGGGCCCCTACTTCGAGGAGACGATCTACGTGACGCCGTCGCGGCTCGCGCCCGAGTTGCTGGCCACGATCGAGCGCGTCACCGCGGATGCCGCCGCCGCGCTCGGGCTCGTGGAAGGCCCCGTCCACGCCGAGCTACGGGGCGACGGGGATCGCGTCGTGGTGCTCGAGCTCGCGGCGCGCTCGATCGGCGGGCTGTGCTCGCGGGCGCTGCGCTTCGGTGCCGGGATCAGCCTCGAGGAGGTCGTGCTCCGCCACGCGTTCGGGCTCCCGCTCGTCGACCTCCGTCGCGAGGCGACGGCGTCGGGCGTGATGATGATCCCGATCCCGGGGGCCGGGACGCTCGAGGCGGTGCACGGCCAGGACGACGCCCGGGCGGTGCCGGGTGTGATCGGGCTCGAGATCACGATCGCGCCGGGGCGTCCGGTGCAGCCCCTCCCCGAGGGCGACCGGTACCTGGGCTTCATCTTCGCCCGGGGCAGCGCGCCCGACGCGGTCGAGGACGCGCTGCGCGCCGGCCACGCGTGCCTCGACATCGTCCTAGCCTGAGTCGTCGTTGTAGCGTGAGTTCGTGCGCGTCCTGCTGGTTTCCACCTACGAGCTCGGTCACCAGCCGCTCCATGTGGCTTCGCCGGCGGCCGCGTTGCGGCGCCGGGGCCACAACGTGCACTGCATCGACCTCTCGGTCGAGCAGTGGGATCCCGCGCTCACCGGCTGGGCCGACAAGGTGGCGTTTTCGGTGCCGATGCACACCGCGGCCCGGCTCGCCCTCCAGGTCGCCGCCGACGTACGCAAGCCCGTCTGCTTCTACGGGCTCTACGCGGCCGCCGGCCGTCGCGTCGCCGACCGGACGATCGCAGGCGAGTACGAGCCGTCGCTGGTGCGCTGGGTCGAGGGCACCACCGACGGCACCGACGAGCCGGAGATCCAGCTCGGCCGCGACGCGGCCGCGTTCGAGCTGCCCGCACGGGAGCTGCTCCCGCCGCTCGACCGGTACGCGCACCTCGCCCTCGGTGGCGAGGAACGCGTGGTCGGCTACGTCGAGGCCTCGCACGGTTGCGCGCACCGCTGTCGGCACTGCCCGATCCCGGTGGTCTACGACGGCCGCATCAGGATCGTGGCCCAGGACACGGTGCTCGCCGACATCGCCCGGCAAGTCGAGGCTGGCGCGCGCCACATCACCTTCGGCGACCCCGACTTCCTCAACGGCGTCCACCACTCGCGGCGGATCGTGCGGGCGATGCACGAGCGCTGGCCCGAGCTCACCTTCGACTGCACCACGAAGGTCGAGCACATCCTGCGCCACGAGAGCATCTGGGGAGAGATGGCCAACGCGGGCTGCCTGTTCGTCGTCTCCGCCTTCGAGACGGTCGACGACTCGATCCTCGAGCGGCTCGACAAGGGCCACACCACGGCCGACGCGGCGCGCGTCGTGACGCTGCTTCGCGAGCACGGCACCGAGATCCGCCCCTCGTTCGTGCCCTTCACCCCCTGGACGACGCTCGACGGCGTGCGCGACATCCTCGATTTCGTCGCCGACCACGACCTGATCGGCAACGTCGACCCGGTGCAGTACACGATCCGGCTGCTGCTGCCCGAGGGATCGCTGCTGCTCGACCTCCCCGACCTCGCGCCCTACCTCGGCCCCTACGACGCCGAGCACCTCACCTACACCTGGATCGCCGCCGACCCCCAGGTGGACGCGCTCCAGCTCCGGCTCGCCGCGCTGGTCGAGGCGCGCGTCGCCGCCGGCGCGTCGATCGCCGACACCTACCTCGCGGCGCGGGCCGCGGCGGGCGCCCGCGAGCTCATCCTCGCCGGCTCGGTCGAAGGGAGGCCACGGCTCACCGAGTCGTGGTTCTGCTGAGCGGAGCCGACCGAGGGCCAGTTCGGCCCTCTCGAAACGAGCTGAGGCCGGGGCCGACGCTGCGGGCCGCAGTAGGGCCAGAGCTCTTTCGCACGCCGAGAATTTCAGCGACCGGCCCCGCACCATCGCCGTGCACCGCCGCCTGAAGGGTGTGGGGTGCAGAAACTCGATTGGCGGTCTGCCAAGGCCTTCCCTTCTTAGCTAACGCGTAGGGTTCGCCGGTCGAGATGGGCCGGAGGTCGTCAGTGGTCTGGTCCGTTCGTATAGGAGAGCGCCTTCGTGATGGAGCATCCGTCGACGGCATCGTCCAAGCCCGAGACCGCAGATCACGCGTTCGAAGAGGAGCTCCAGGCCGAGCACGGATTGGCACGCGCGATCATCATCGGCGTCGTCGTCGCGTAGATCTGGCCTCGACCTCTTCTCCGTCGTCCACTACGTGTTGTGCGACTGCCATTGAGCTTCGCGGTTTTAGCCCCCTGAGGCGTGCCGAGAGCCAAGTTGGCTTCGATTATCGGGTTTGCTCCCCGCGTCATGGGCGATCACCGTCAGGATGGGCGCCCGAAGTGCCGATCGGTGCGGCAGTTGTGCTGCCGCCGGGAGGCGTTCGGTGCGTGCTTCGGAGACGCCGAGCGGCAGACATGCGCTACTTGTAGCTGGGCGGGTTGATGTGATGTCGTGCGTCGATGTCGTGGATGAAGCGGAGGACTCGGGTCGTAAAGACCTCGGGCATCTCCACCGGCAGCATGTGCCCTGCGTCGGGAATGACCTCGGTCTCGACGTCCGCGAGGAGCCGGCGCGATCGTTCCAGGGCGCGTTGTGCATGATTGACCGGGCTGCGCTCACAGAAGAGCAGCAGCGTTGGGGTGTCGATCGTTTGAAGGACGTCGTCGGTCATGCGCTTGGGATACGGCTGCCTGGCGCGAAACGTGCGGAGCCCGGCCACTGAGAGCTCGAGAAGTGGTTGGGCGGGCAGCGTGCCGTTGTTGAGTAGCCGAAGCAGTCGGTGAAGCGCCTTGTCGGACTTGGCGAACTTTGCGAGGAGGCTGTCCGGCAGGATCTTGATGAGGAAAGTACCGCTTGCTCTCCCGAGGGCACCGGGCGGGTCGACCGAGGTGATGCTGGCCAGGCGGTCGGGTGAGCGGCGAGCCTGGTTCAGCGCAACCCAACCACCGTACGAAAGGCCGACGAGGTGTGCTCTGTCGAGATCGAGCGCGGCGAGCACGTCGACGAGCCACAGCGACGTGTCGACGCCGTCGCGAATTCTGGACGTCTGCGTGCTTCGTCCCGCATCGCCAATCGTGTCGATGGCATAGACGGGACGGTCTTCGCTCAGAGCGGCGACGCTGGCAAACCATGACGGCGACGACACCGCTGTGGCGTGTAACAAGACGATGGGCGTGCCGCTCTCCGGGCCGGCAGCGAGGACGTGAGTGGTGCCGTATCGGGTCTCGACGTCAAGCTGCGAGGGCGGCGTGGGCCAGGCCGCGAGGGCGTTGTCGTACGCAGTCAGGAACTTATGACGCGCGGAGTCATTCCGGAACCGACCGAGTTGGCGCGCGTCCCTGGCTTTGAGAGTCGTCGGACCCCGTACCTCCACCGGCACAGATTGCCTGATCCGGGAGCGCTCCCGCTGCGGCATCCGTTCGGCAGTGTCACCAGAGCAGATCGGCGGATCCGAGCGGGCTATGTCTGTCGTGCGGTGACCGTGAAAGTGGGCTCGTAGACGTGCGTAGCCGTGACTTCGAGTCCGACCGAAACACACAACTCGGCGACATCGTCGAGCTGGTACTGCTTCACGGCACCCGGAACCTTCGCGGCAAGCTTCTTCGCCCCGTTGATAATCCGATCGCGAGCGCCGAGGCGGTCACCGCGAGACAGCGCGCCGAGGTGCCGCACTGACTCGATGAGTACGTGACCGCCTGGCCGTAATGCCCCACGAAGCTGCCCGAGCAGGCGCGTGGGCTGATCGACGACCTGCATCACAGACACGCACAGCGCGCCGTCGAGAGCGATCACGTCGAAGCCTCGAAGTGCAAGCTCCACTGCATGTTGGCCAGTACCACAGCCGAGGTCGACAACCGTTCCTCCAGGCGGCAGCCGACCTGCGAACTCTTCAACGACCGTAATCATCTGCGCGCGATTCGCGGGTTCAGATCGCATCTGATCCCAACCGCGGCTATGTGCGTCCCAGAGCCGTCGGCGCAGTCGCCTGCGAATCGCGCGCACACGAAGCCTCTCCGCTGAGCCCCTCATCGCGCACAGATTGCTCGGTCTGGGGCGATCCTCCTTGTCAGCGGGGCGCATACAACGCGGACGCTGAAGCCGCACACGTCGCGCCCATAGCCGGCGATCTGTTAGTCGCGGCGGCAGGTGCCAGGTCGGCCAGGGGCTATTGCCTCGGTATGAGCTCTTCGGGCTCGGGTAGCTCGCTTGGATCGTCGAGGTCGAAGCTGAATTCGGTTGAGGCTGCCGTCGAAGCGATCGAATCGGTCGACCTGCGTCCTGATCCAGGGGTCTGATCTCCCGCTTGTGCCGATCGGTGCTCCGCCGAGGTCGTCCACGCTGTCGTTCTGCGTTTCGTTCGGTGCGCGTCACGGAGACGGGGATCAGCGGTTCGGGCGGCAGGCGTCTGCTATTGCAAGACCCGCACGCGACCAAGCAACTCCATCAGATCCTTGACCAGGATGCCTTCCAGCGCGCGCACCGCCTCCTTGATCTCGCGAGAGAGCGTGTCGTCAATGCGATCAGCGACGAGGTGATCAAACTTCTCGACTGCGTCTTCCCAGGCAATGGGATGCGAAGCGAGGCCCGGGTAGTCCTGCACCTCATGCTCATACGTCGTCCCGTCCTGCAGACGAACAACGATCTTCGCAGGCATTTTCCGCGGGTATTCCTTCGTGTATTCGTGGTTCGGTCGGACCGAGATCTTCTTCAGGAGGGTCTGCGCGTCGGATCGCGCGATGCGATCCGACGCAAACTGCGCGGGCGTCACGTTCCCATCGAGCAAGGCCACGGACAGCACATACGGAAGACTGTGATCGGCCTGCTCCTTGGTCTCGATCACTGCGTCCAGTCCGTACAGGCCGCCACCGGTGAAGTCATAAGCGATTCGGGTTACATCCGCCTCGATCGAAACCACCTTGCTGGGATCGAACGGATGCTGCCGGGCCAGTTCGATCATGCAGTGAATCGCCGACTGCGTATGAATCTCCGCGTTGTACTTCTTGATCGAACTCTCGACGACCCCTTCGTAGCCTTCCTTGTCCCAATCGATGCGCACCTGCATACGCAGCAGATGGTCGACGCCGTTCGGTCCCTCGAGCACCTCCAACGGGCCCCGGACGCCGCGGCGGGCAAGAAACAGCGTGTTCGTTGCACCAAGCGCCGATTGCGCCGACGCGAGACCCTTCCACTGCGACAGCGGCTTGGCTCGGATGACGGCGAAAGAGGCGTCGCTGCTGGCTGCCATCGCGATCGCGTTGCTGATCTGCTGTTCGTCGAAGCCAAGCAGTCGACCAGCTGCGGCGCTGTGCGAGAAGGCGAGTTGCGTCGTGTGGTCGAAGCCGGCCGTCATGAAGTTGCCGTGGTCGACGAAGCGCGACTGCACGGTGTATGCCAACGCCACACCGAGCATCAAATCGCGCCCGCTGCCGCCCGCGTAGTCCGCAGCCGTCAACGCCACGCCGAAGTTGTCCGCCGTATGGCAGGTCTCGGTCGGGGCCAGGAAGTTGTCCATGAAGTCGACGTAGCGCACCAAGGCGGTGTGCCAGAACGCCGCGTACACCGGATTCGCCTTGTCGCCGCCGATCAGCGCACACGGCCCGGTCCCACCGAAGTCCGTGACTTGCTGACGGCAGGCCTGGATAGGGGCCGCCCCCAGGGCGGCGATGCAGCACCCAAGCGAGTCGAGGATGTGGATCGGCAGCTGTGTGCGCGACGCGGGCGAGAGATCCTCGAAGGCGGCACGAGCGGCATACCTGGCCAGGTTCTGCACTTGCGTCAGCGACGGCGCGCCTTCCCCTGCGGCTGCTCCTTGCACCGCTTGGGCACCTGGCTCGGGACGGCTGGTCACCTGGCGAACCATTCGAGGTCGGCAGCGCGAGTCCGGCCAAGATTGCGTCCAGCTTGCGCAGCGGGAGTGCGGGCGGAGGGCGATAGCGGGTTCGTACCGAATGCCGCAAGCGATGCTGCATCCGCATAGATGACCCGCACATCTGCAGGTTCCAGCAACTTGATTTCGTCCTCAAGGCTGCCGAATAGCCCGCGCGGGTCGGCGGACGAGGGCGTGAGAACCAGTACGCGGTCACATCCCGCTGCGAGGTCTGCGTTCGTCGGAGAACGGACGGCTCCGTCCATGTACCGGTGTTCGCCGATCGTCACCGGTGGCCAGATACCCGGAAAGGCGGAGCTAGCGGCGACGGCATCGACCAGCGCGACCCCTGAGTCGCGTGTGAACACGGTCGGTTCACCCGATTCAACGTCGACGGAAACCAGACGGACGTCTCGGGCCGGCCATGTCTGAACGGTCAACCGGGCGGCTCTCGAGGCGCGGTATGTCGGTTCATCGACAGTCGTCTGTGTGGCGAGGGCCAGAGCACCGATCCGACGCCGAATGTCGGTGGCCGAGGCTCCAGTCTCGGCGATTTTGGCGAACCGCGCCGTGAGCTCGCGCAGGTCGACATCGACCTCGATCTCGGCGGATTCCTCACTCAGTTGCGCAGCGTAGAGAGTGTCGAGCGCGGTGCCGCTGGTGATCTGCGCGGCCACGGTGGATCCGGCGGACGTACCCACGACCACATCCGCGCCGATCACCTTCGCGAGCAGGTCGGCATTGACCTCTTGAAGGCCCTGCAGGACGCCCAGCTCCCATGCCACGCCGACCACATATCCGCCCGCAAAAACTAAGCCACGTTTCACAGTCGCGCTCGTCACGCCCGAGGCGGCTGAGGATCGAAGTCCTCAAGACTTCTTCGATCCCTGCGCGCGAGGGTCCGCTCGACGAGAGCCCCTATGCCCATCGATGTCTCCTTCCGTCGTGAGGATGACTGACAACCAGTATGCGGCGAGGGGTGCGCGGACTTCCTCACGCGATCGCGTAGAACGCGGCCCGGGCGAGCACTGCGCGTCACCTCGTCCGCGCGATCGGCGCGACCAGCACGTCGCGGTCCCGCGGCGCCGAACGGCGAGTACCGATCGGCCGTTCTTGCGCTTGGGTTGACGCGCTGCGCTCGCAGTACGAACGTCGGTACGGGTTCCTCGTCGAGAGACGCGGGATCGACAGTCGCCGCTGCGATCGGCGGCGACGCGACCTGCGAAGGAGGACTTCATGGCAAGCAAACTGGCAGTGATGGCGAGCTCGCCCGCGGACTACGAGCGTTTCGGACTCTCGCCAACATCAATTGCGGCGTGGGAGGACGGCGCACGCACCGACGACTCCCCGGGTACCTACGAATGGTGGTATTTCGACGCGCCACTGGCAGACGGGGCGGAGCTCGTCGTGAGCTTCATGAACAAGGATGACATCGCCGATCCGCGGAAGCCGTTGTCGCCGCTGCTACGCCTGAATCTCGATCTTCCCGACGGACGCCACTTCGAGAAGGTCCTGCACTATCCACCTACCGAATGGTCGGCGGCGAAGGACCATGCCGATGTGCACCTCGGCGAGAACCGATTCGCCGGCGACCTACATCGTTATCGGATCCAAGCGACCGCGGAGGACATCTCGGTCGATGTCACGTTGATAGGTGAGGTTCCACCGTGGCGCCCCGCGACCGGGTACATGTTGTTCGGCGCGGATCGGTCGCTGGAATTCGCTTGGCTGCCTTCGGTCCCCAAAGGCGCGGCGACCGTCAGCTATTCCGTCGGCGGCGAGCAGCACGACACGACGGGGGTCGGCTACCACGACCACAACTGGGGCAATGTCGGTCTGATGAAGGTGATACACGACTGGTACTGGGCGCGCGGCCAAGCCGGACCGTATTCGGTTATCGCGTCCTACATCACCTCCGTGGAACAGTATGGGTACGAGCCGCTGCCGAACTTCATGCTCGCCCGTGACAACGTCGTCGTGGGCGATGACCCCGACAGGGTCAGCTTCGAACGGGAAGGGATCTACACCGATCAGAAGTCCGGCAAGCCCGTTGCGGCAACGACGCGCTACAGGTACCAGGATGGCGAGGACCGATACGTGGTTTCGTTTACCCGCAACCACGACTTGTCGGACAGTCGGATGGTCGACACCCTCAAGGGAGTCAAACGCATCGCCGCCAAGTTGGCGCATTTCGACGGCGCCTACCTGCGATTCGTCGGTGACATCGAGATCTCCCGGTATCGCGGTGCCGAGTTGATCGAGACCCACAAGGACGACGCGATCTGGGAACTGATGTACTTCGGCCACGCCCGGGACCAGTAGCGCCTACCCGGTTGGGGTCCGATGCAGGAATCGGCATCGTTTCGTACGCTCGCTGCTTGCCGCGTCGAACCCGCGACAGCTAACCCGCGCATGCAACCTTCACGCACCATGTGGAACGGGACGAAAAATTCGGCGCAGCCGTCGCTTGTCAACGCACGCTTAATGCCCGATCTGACGCCCGATCGCCGCGCACAGAACGACGCCGTCGGGAGGCCGCCTGAGGCGTCCGTAACCGGCGCTACGCCCAGATACCCGCTGGCAAGGTATTCAAGGCGGGACTGAGCGGAGCGTACGCGTCGATTGTCGATGGCAGGACCCAATCAGTCCAGATTGCTATC
>JALZAA010000231.1 GCA_030948625.1 Actinomycetota bacterium | reverse complement strand
CCCGGCCCGTCGGTCACGGACGTCTCCACGTGGATGGCGATCTCCAATCCGCCGAGGCGCATCGCCTCGCCGTTGGGCGTCGAAACGAAATCCCGGAAGCCGAGCGAGCGGAGCCGGCGCTCCAGTTCACCCGTCGGGAAGTCGGGAAGCAGGACGGTGGCCTGCCGATCGACGTGCTCGGCCAGGAACGCCTCGTCGAAGTGGTCACCATGGAGGTGCGACACATAAAGGAAGTCCGGTTGCTCGATGCGGGCCGCCAGCTCGGGCGGCAGCTGGTCGTTGCGAGGAAAGACGAACCACGAGCCGAAGAAGGCCGGCACGAACCACGGATCGCACAGGATCGAGCCCTGCTCGGTGCCGATCAGGATGCCGGCGTGGCCGATGGACGTGGCGCGCACGGCATCGATGCTGTCAGAACGGCCTCGTCAACTAAGTGGTCCTCCGCGGAACTACATGCGTGTAATCTGAGGGAGCGGGAGGGAGCAAGTCGCTGGGCGGCCGCGTCGCACATGCGGAGGCGCGATGTCGAGGCGCAGCCCGTTCGTGATCGAGTTGAGCGATGAGGACCGCGATCAGCTTGAGGCGCTGGTACGACGACGCACTGCTGAGCAGCGCATGGTCGTGCGGGCCCGGATCGTGTTGGCCGCGGCTGACGGCGAAGAGAACGCGACGATCGCGGAGGATCTCGGCGTGGCGTTGAACACGGTCATCAAGTGGCGCAAGCGTTTCTTCGAGGAAGGGATGGCCGGCCTCGCCGATCGCAAGCGTTCTGGTCGACCCCGATCCTTTTCCCCCTCTGGTGGTCGCCGAGGTCAAGGCGCTGGCGTGTGAGCTGCCCGCCACCACCGGGGTGCCGCTGTCGCGGTGGAGCTGCACTGAGCTGGCCCGAGAGCTGGTGCTGCGGGCCGTGGTGGCGGCGATCTCGGCGGCGACGGTGTGGCGGATCTTGGACCGCGACGCCATCCGTCCGTGGTTCCACCGGTCATGGATCTTCCCTCGTGATCCGGACTTCGCCCGCAAGGCGGCCGTCGTGTTGGACCTGTACGCCCGGGTGTTCGAGGGCAAGGCGTTGGGACCCCGCGACTTCGTGATCTGCGCAGACGAGAAGACCTCGATCCAGGCCCGCTGTCGTTGCCATCCGAGCCTGCCGCCGGGCCGTGCCCGCCTGATGCGGGTCGAGCACGAATACGAGCGTGGCGGCGCGCTCGCCTACCTCGCCGCCTACGACGTGCACCGAGCGCAGGTGATGGGCCGGTGCGAACCCACCACCGGCATCGTCCCGTTCGGCCGGTTGGTCGAACAGGTCATGACCGCTGAGCCCTACGCCAGCGCACAGCGAGTCTTCTGGATCGTCGACAACGGCTCGTCGCACCGAGGTCAAGCCTCGGTCAGGCGCCTGCAGGGCGAGTGGCCAACCTTGCGGCTCATCCACCTGCCGGTGCACGCCTCCTGGTTGGACCAGTGCGAGATCTACTTCTCGATCGTGCAGCGCAAGGTTGTGACCCCCAACGACTTCGTCGACCTCGACCAGATCGTCGAGCGGGTCGCCGCGTTCGAACAGCGCTACAACGCGGTGGCCGAACCGTTCGACTGGCGCTTCGGCCGCGACGACCTCGACAAACTCCTCACCCGCATCGACGCCCACACCGCCCGAGCCGCCTGAGCCAACTCGACTCGCTGCCTACCATCGACGGCATGCCGATCCCCAGCTCGACGCGCACCTCTCTGACCCAGCGTCTCGAACAGCGGCGGCGGGAACGTTGGCCCAGCCTCACGCGACTCTCCGTGCGTGTCCGAGGCAACTTCGCCTACATCAGCGGCACCGTCGCCGACGACGAAGAGTTGTCGCTGTGTCGGCTGCGATACGGGGGCTCCGCGACACGATGGGGTTTCGCCATCTACCTCGCCAGCAAAGACGGCTACGAAGACTCGGTACTTCCCAGCGGCACGACCGCCGGCACACCCGAAGACGCCCTCGACTGCGCCTGCGGCCTCTACCTCAACGACCCCACCGCGTGGACAGACACACGCGACCGATCTAATTCACGCGACAACTTCTGACGACGACCACTAAGCCACATGACCTCGAGCTGGACCGAGACCATCCCGGAGGCCAGGTGGACGACGAGACGGAACTCGACCCGGGTACCGAGCTCATCAGCCAGCTCACCCCGGGGGCGCCCCTCGCCTGCAACGCCAGGAGGGCCCGTGGGGCCACGTCGACCATGACCAAGGCATCGCCGTGCTGATCGCCGGTAAACGGCCCCGGCCGCTCTCGGCACAAAATGAGGGTGCCCAGGCC
>JALZAA010000230.1 GCA_030948625.1 Actinomycetota bacterium | reverse complement strand
TGCGGGCGGCGAAGGTGCCGGCCGCGTATCGAGTCAGGCGCCACCGGAGTGCTGGTTCTAGCCCCCGATCCAGCACTCACCACCGGTCCGCGATGCTGCCGCTTGGATCGAAGACCAGCACCAAGCTGCGGGTCCCCTGACCTGGATCCTGAGTCACTGAACCGCAACATCACGAACTGGGCGCCTCCGGCGTTGAATCGGTATGAATTCGTTTCGTCACCACTCTGTTTCCAGTCCGCTCGGTCCGCTGTTGCTCATCGCGGACGATGCCGATCGACTCCGCGGGCTGTATCTCTCTGACCACCTGAGGGGTCCGGCGGGCGCGCCGGGCCGACGGGACTCCGGCGGGGTCATCGACCGTGTCCACGCGCAGCTTGACGAGTACTTCGCCGGGGAGCGCACGGTGTTCGACCTGCAGCTAGCGACTTCCGGCAGCCCGCAGCAGCAACGGGTATGGGCGGCCCTCCGCGCTGTGCCATACGGCACGACCGTCACTTATGGCCGGATCGCCTCCGAGCTTGGCATCGGGCCAGGCGCGGCGCGTGCCGTCGGCGCCGCCACCGGTCGCAACCCGCTGTCGATCATCGTCCCGTGCCACCGCGTGGTTGGGGCGTCAGGCTCGCTGACTGGGTACGCAGGAGGCCTCGAGGCCAAGCGCCGCTTACTGACCCACGAGGCTCGGGTCGCGGGGAACGCCCTCGATCTCAACGACGACGCCTGTTGGGCAATGGTCGAGCGCCGTGATCCTGCCGCCGTCTGAGCCAGGCGCGGGTCCTCGCGCCTGAGGACGCGAAGCGACAGAGTGTCGCGTTGATCGGAAGGATCGGGATCGTGCTAGGTCTCGCCGCTTTCGTGGTCGCGCTTGCCGTAGCCAGGCGTCGGCCGCCGAGCTCTCCCATTCAGTCCTGAGAAGCCCTTCGCGGCTTGCTTGCGATCCAGAGGGTCTGAGTCGAAACGCTGGGTGAACGCGTCGAAATGTCCCTCCAACACTCCGACAATGAACGCCATGCCGCTCATCTCCCGTCTGATCGTGATGCCACAGTTCGTTGGTGGCGCGACCCTGGTCAACCCTCGGAGGCAGGCGCTCGGCCTCCGGCACGGCGATGGTCCGGTCACCGCGTGGGGAGTACACGGTTCATGAGCCAGTCGTTGCGGAATGTGCCACGTGGGTCGAGGCGCTGGATGAGTGAGGCGAAATCGTGGAGGCGTGGGTAGAGGGGACCGATCGTTTCAGCGTCCGCGAGGAACACCTTGCCCCAGTGCGGGCGTGCCCCGAAGGGGCCAAGTGCGGCCTCGATGTCGACGAGCGCATGCGCCACGGCGTCCGGTTGCCGCCGCCAAGTGAAGTGGATGCCGATTGTTTCCCGGCCGTATTCAGGACTCAGCCACAGCTCGTCGGCGGCGATCGTGCGTATCTCTGACACCAGGAGCAGCGGTCGTACTGTTTTGCCAAGTGCACGCACAGCCTGGATCGCCTCGACGGCGTGGCGTCGCGGCACGAGATACTCCGACTGGATCTCCTCGCCGCTGCTTGGCGTGAATCCGCCCCGGAAATGCGGCAGTCGCTCCGACCAGAGGCCTGGGACGCCTAGCTGTGGTGAGCAGTTCACAGCATCGAGACCGAGGATCGGGTGCCGGTCGACAGTTGCCGGGACTGCGCCGAAGAGCTCGCTCTGTGTCGGTTCGGGCGCTTGCGTCATGCGGTTCTTGACCCACACCTGGTCGACCGTCCCTTCCCACCGGGTGAAGACGCTGACGCTGTAACCGCTGGCCGTGATTGCGTCGAAGCGCTCGAACAGCGCTTCCCATGCCAAGCCGTCAAACACGCGCTGCCGCACTTGGTACTCAGCCTCGACATCGAGGGTGATTCGGGTGACTGCGCCGAGGGCACCGAGGCTGACGACGAGGCCGTTGAAATCGGCATCGCCTCTCGACGCCGTCATCACTTCGCCGTCAGAGGTGACCATGGTCAGAGCGGTCACGGCCGTCGCGAGGTTCCCGTTGGTATCTCCCGAGCCGTGGCTGGCGGTCGCGATGGCGCCGGCAACCGAGATATGCGGCAGAGAGGCGAGGTTCGCCAGGGCCAGCGCCTCGTTGTTGAGGATCTTGGCGAGCTCGCCGTACCTCAGACCGGCAGCGAAAGCGACGGTGCCGGCCGCGTGGTCCACCACCACCTCGGCGGGCAGGCCGTCGAGCGTCAGCAGCTCACAGGAGTCGCCGATGTCCGTGAACGAGTGACGTGAACCGAGAACCCGGATCCTCGGTGCCGAGGCGACGATCTCCTGGAGCTGCTCGAGCGTCGCCGGTCGATGCAGTTTTCGAGCCCCATATGTGAAATTGCCGGCCCAGTTCGCATACTCCATGCCGACGCCCTAACCGCCGCCCCGGTCGTCAGCATCGCCCATCTGGTCCGCTCGCGGTCGCGTGTCGAGCAAGCCCGCTTCACGGATCCTGGGCAGCTTGGTTGCGCCAACTCCATTGAGGCTCGTACCCAAGCACACGTCTCGCCTTGTCGATCGACAGGAGGGTGTCGTTGGGATTGGCCGTCGCGCGGAACGGGACACCAGGGAACTCCTCGGCGACGAGCT
>JALZAA010000062.1 GCA_030948625.1 Actinomycetota bacterium | reverse complement strand
TCGTGCTCATGTACGACGAATGGGGCGGCTTCTACGATCACGTGAAGCCCCCGGTGCTTCCCGACGACCGCGCGAACCCAGTCGACTCGGAGAACTTCGGCCAGGCGGGCTTCCGTGTGCCGGCAGTCATCGCGTCGCCGTACGCGCGGCGCGGCTACGTCGACCACACGCTGTACGACCACACCTCGGTGCTTCGGTTCGTCGAGTGGCGGTTCCTCGGGGCACCGGCGCGTGGCCGGGGGAAGGACGGACAGACCTGGTTTCTGACCGCGCGCGACCGGAACGCGAACAACCTCGGCGCCAGCCTCGCGACGAAGCCAGTGGACCAAAAGGTCGGCATCAACCTCGACGTCGTGATCGGCGATCCGTCACCGCCGTGCGAGGCAACTCCGGGGGCCGGCGGCGGTCTGTCGCTCCGCAGTCCCGTGCCTGCGACTCCGCCAGAGGAGCACGCGTTCGAGCAGGCCTACGAGGCCGGCTGGTTCGAGCGGGTGGGGCACAAGGTCGAGCCCAGCCCCATGGCGAAGCGCTGGGCCCAAGGCTGATCGTCAGGCGACGCGGAAGCCGTGCTCGACGAGCACGGCACGCAGCAGCTTCCGGCGGCGCTCGACGAGGCCGTCGGTGAGCGGGTAGCCGAACCGGCGAAACGCCTCCGGGTACGCAACGGAACTGCCCGCGCCGACGCGCACGGTCACCGCGTCCTTGGGCAGGAAGAGGCGTCGGCCGAAGGCGAACCACAGCGCGATGCCGTCGTCGAGAACTGCGAAACGCCACGGGAGATAGCGGGCAGACACGAGACCGCAGAACGTGAACAAGACGCCGTACAGCACCGCACCCCGGCCGGTTCCGAAGAGCACGATGGCGGCGAACACGATCATGCCCGGTGGCCAGTAGCGCAGGAACGCGCTGGTTCCGACGTACCACCTCGTGCCCACATCACCAGTATGCGCACGAGAATGCGCGCATATTCACGCGAAGTGGCCGGCGGACGTCATCGCCCGCCGGCCACTGTCGCTCCGCCGTGGACCGGAGTTATCGCCCGATCGTCGGATCGGGTGATGTGGTGTGCGCGAGCACCTTGTCCTCGTGCGGCTCACCGCCTGCGAGCACGATCTCGCTGGTCGCGAAATCGCCGTAGGCAAGCACGCCCATGTCGGGCCGGTCGAGACCCATGTCCTCGTCTTCCGGCGCGGACCGGATGCCACCCGGAATGAAGACGTCGAGCAGCTTGAAGAAGCCGTACGCGATTCCGCCCATCACGAACACGATGACGGCTGCCCCAATGGCCTGCGCACCGAACTGGCGAATCCCGAGCTCCCAGTCGTACAAGAACCCGGTGACGCCGGTGGCCTTCGTAGCAAGCGCAGTGGTCGTGGTGTTCCAGCCGGAGCCGTAATCGCCGCTGGCGAAGATCCCGACGCTCAGCACACCCCAGATCCCGGCCACGCCGTGCACCGACACCGCACCGACCGGGTCGTCGATCCCCTTCCGCTCGAGGAACAGGATCGAGATCACGACGATGATCCCGGCGAGGAACCCGATCACCGCGGCCGCCCACGGCTGCACGAACGCGCAGGGTGCGGTGATGGCGACGAGGCCTGCAAGCATGCCGTTGGCCATCATCCCGGGGTCGGGCTTGCCCATCCGTCGGTAAGCCCAGAGCATGCCGGCGACGGCACCGAAGCCCGCCGCGATGGCGGTGTTCGTGGCGATGATGGAGAACCGGACGTCCGTTGCCCCGAACGTCGACGCGGCGTTGAAGCCGAACCATCCGAACAGCAAGAAGAACGTGCCCAACAGCGCCATCGGGATGTTGTGCGCCGCGAGTGTCCTCGGTTTGCCGTCGGGCCCGTACTTGCCGCGGCGTGCCCCGAGCACGAGGATCCCGGCCAGGCCGGCGATACCGCCCATCATGTGCACGACGCCGGAGCCGGCGAAGTCCACGTAGCCGAACCCGAGGTGCATGCTGTCGCCGAGCTTGGCGAGCCAGCCGCCGCCCCACGTCCAGGCGCCGAACAGCGGGAAATAGATCGCGCCGGCAAAGAGACCCCAGAACACGAACGTCTTCCACTTCCACCGCTCGGCCATGGCGCCGGTGGGGATCGTCGCGGTGGTGTCCATGAACGCGTACATGTAGAGGAAGAACGCCGCCGTCGGTGCGCCCAGCGCGGCGTTGCCCTTGACGCCGCCGAGGTGGGTGAGCGCGAAGCCACCCTTCCACAGGAACACCCAGTTCCCTGAGCCGACGAGATTGTCACCGATGGGCTTGGTGAGCCCGAAGATCGGTCCGGTGAATCCACCGAACATGAATGCGTACCCGACGAGGAAGAATCCCACCATCCCCAGTCCGAAGATCATGAAGTTCGTCGAGAACACGTGGGCTGCGTTCTTGGCCCGAGAGAAGCCGGTCTCCACGCACGCGAACCCGGCCTGCATGAATATGACCAAGACCGCCCCGAGGACTATCCAGAGAATGTTCAGGCTGATGCCGACCTTCTCCGCAGACTTCGGGATCGACGCATCGAGGTTGGGCGTCGGCGGCGGTGGGGCCGCGAAGGCCGCCGTCGCGAACACGCCAACGAGCAACAACGCCAGAATCGCGACCAGCGCGCCCCTGGTCCACAACTTCCGTTTCACATCGCCCTCCTGCTTGTCGTAAGGCCCGGGGCACTGCGCCGCCGGACCGTTCCGTGAAGAGGCGCCGTCGCCCTCCCCCCCTCACGTGGTTCCAGCCCCTCTGCGCGAGGTAGGGCGAACGTAAAGGGGAGACGTTTCGCGATCGGTGCCGGTTCGTGAACGAACCGAAACGCAGTGGTGAACGAAAGCTGACAGCTGGAACGAGCGCCGGCGGGGCGAAGCCGAGCAACGGGAACGGCCCGTATCCTGGGCCCCCATGGCGCCGACGGTGGTGGGGATTGTTCCGCATACGCATTGGGACCGGGAGTGGTACGCGCCGTTCCAGGTGTTCCGGGCCCGGCTCGTCAGCCTGCTCGACGAGCTGCTTCCTCTCCTCGAGCGCGACCTGAGCTACGCCCGATTCCTGCTCGACGGCCAGACGGTCGTCGTCGACGACTACCTCGAGGTGCGTCCCGAGGCCGCCGAGACGCTCCGCCGCCTGGGCGCGACGGGTCGCCTGTCCGTGGGGCCGTGGATGGTCCTGATGGACGAGTTCATGGTCTCGGGCGAGACGATCGTCCGCGACCTGCAGCTCGGCCAGCGGCGGGCAACGGAGCTCGGCGGCGCGATGCCTGTGGGCTACCTCCCCGACATGTTCGGCCACATCTCGCAGATGCCTCAGCTGTTGCGACTGGCCGGGCTCGGCCACGCGGTCGTCTGGCGCGGTGTGCCCTCGGCCGTCACGCAGACCGCGTTCTCCTGGGAGGCGCCCGACGGCTCAGCCGTGCGCGCCGAATATCTCTACGGCTCCTACTCGAACGGCCGCGACCTACCCGACGACGCCAAGCAGCTCGTGGCACGCGCACGGAGCTACGAGCTCGAGCTCGGTCCGGCGCGACTCGCCGGCGGAGCGATGCTGCTGATGAACGGCACGGACCACCAGATGCCCCAGCCGTGGCTCGGACGTGTCGTCGCAGAGGCGAACGAGATCCAAGACGACTACCGCTTCGTCGTCACATCGCTCCCGGAGTACCTCGCCGAGCAACCCGCCGAGGGCCTCACCACTTGGCGAGGTGAGTTGCGGTCGGGCGCGCGTGCCAACGTGCTCATGGGCGTGGCATCGAACCGCGTGGACGTGCACCAGGCGTGCGCGTGCGCCGAGCGTGCGATCGAACGGCGCGCCGAACCTCTGTCCGCGCTTCTCTTGCCGGCGGACCGGTACCCCGACGCGCTCCTCGGCATCGCGTGGCGGAATCTCGTGCTGAACAGCGCGCACGACTCGTCGTGCGCCTGTAGCAACGACGAGGTCGTCGACCAGGTGCTCGTCCGCTACCACGAAGCGCGGCAGATCGGCGATGTGCTCACCCGCGAGGCGCTCCGGCTGCTCGCAACCGAGGTGAACACGCCGCCAGGCTCCACACTCGTGGTGAACCCCACGCAGGCGCGGCGCGGCGGCCAGCTCGCGGTGAACGTGCCCGGCGAGGGGCCGTTCCACTTCGTCGCGCCGGACGGGACGCCGTGCGCGACGCAGGAGCTCAGGGTGCTCACGGGCGAGGGGTTCTCCACCATCGTCAGCAGCCAGAAAGTGCGCTGGGTGCTCGAGATGATGAACGGCCCCGAGTTCGCAGGCGAGCGCATCGGCCACTTCGACATCACCGAGGCGACCGACGGCGCGCTCGACGTCGTGTTCCAGGGGGCCCAGCCGGGCGAGGCCGACGTCGACCTGACGGAGCTCCGCGACGAGCTCGTGCGTCTCGGAGACGGAGGCAGGACCTTCCGATTCCGCGTGCTGGCCGCGCCGGTACGCGAAGCCATCTTCGCCGCCGACGACATCCCGGGTTTCGGCTGGCGCAGCTACACGGTCGCCCGCGGAGAGGGGCCGGCGACCGCCGTGACCGCCGGGCCGTCCTCGCTCGGTAACGAGCACCTGCACGTCGACGTCGATGCCGATGGCACATACACGGTCACGACCACCGACGGGCTCACGATCCCGGGCCTCGGCCGCCTCGTCGACGGCGGCGACGGCGGGGACACGTACAACTACTCACCGCCCGTCGACGACGTGCTCGTCGACGGGCCCGAGGCGGTCGAGATCACGCCGCTCGAGGCCGGTCCTGTGCGGGCGCGCGTGCGCGTCGACGCGACTTACCAATGGCCCACACACGCCGTCGGCGACGAGCGGTTCTGCTCGCAGCGCGCCGAGGAGACCGTGCCCGTCACCGTGCACACCACGTTGGAGCTGCGCGCGGCCGAGCGGTTCCTCCGCGTGCATACCGAGCTCGACAATCCGTGCCGCGATCACCGCCTGCGAGCACACTTCCCGCTCCCGGCACCGGCCACAAGCTCGAGCGCCGAATGCGCGTTCGCGGTCGTCGAGCGCGGGTTGAGCGCCGAGGGCGGCCCCAACGAGTTCGGGTTGCCGACGTTCGTCTCGCGTCGATTCGTGGACGCATCGGGCGGCGACGCGGGCCTGGCGCTGGTCCACGACGGATTGCTCGAGTACGAGCTGGTCGGCGGCGACGGCACTCACGCCGACGAGCTCGCGCTCACGCTGCTGCGCGCGACCGGGTACCTGTCTCGGATGCAGATTTCCATGCGCGCCAGCCCGGCCGGGTACCCGTACCCGCTGCGCGGCCCGCAGATGCTCGGCCACCTCGAGCTCGACTACGCGGTGCTGCCGCACCAAGGACACTGGCGCGACGCGGGACTGTACGACGCCGCCGACGAGGCGCTTGTCCCGCTCGAGCGGATCCGTGCCGGCGGATGGACCGGCGCGCGACGCGAGCCCACCGGCGCGTTCCTGCAGGTCGAAGGCGCGCAGGTGTCGGCGGTGATGCGGGAGGCAGGCGGCCTCGTCGTGCGCGTGTTCAACCCGTCTCCCGAGCCGAGCGCGGCGACGGTCGAACGTGACGGCGCGCCCGCAACCGGCTGGACGGTGGACCTTGTCGGCCGACCGGGGGAGCGTTTCGAAGGCGCGCTCGAGTTGCGGCCGTGCGAGATCGTCACGCTGCGGGTGGACGAGCCCGTTACGTGAAGCTGCCGGCGTCGCGCGGTGCGTCCGCCGGCGCAGCCAGCAGCGCCTCGCCCCGGGCGTCCCTGGTCGACCAGGCCGGGTCGAGGCCGGGGACGGTGAGCGCGATCGGCCGCTCGCATTCCCAGAGCAACGCCGGCCGGGGACCGTGCCAGCGCACCGCGTACGAGACGCGCCCGGCGCGAGTCGGCGCGTCATGCACCTCGAGGCTCTGACCCCGCCACTCCGTCGGGAGCTCGACGAGCAGCGCCACCGAGTCGTCGTCGTGCGGGGCAACGAGCAGGTCGCGCACTGCTCGCAGCAGCGTGGCGGGACCGTCGGGCCAGGTGAAGGTGGCCGACGCCGAGTGCATTCGCTCGCGGACGCTCTGCCACGGGCGCGGGTCCAACTGGCGCCGGCCCGCCCGCCGGCGTTCGCGCATCCCGAGGCGGCGCCAGGCCGCTTCAGCCTCACGATCGAATCCCCAGTCCTCGAGCGCCGCGACCTCGTCGCTACCCAGCCGCGGCCGCGCGTCGGCGGCGAGCAGCAGCGATGCGCGCGCGGCGTCGACCGCCTGTTGGAGCCGCGCGTCGGGCAGCACGACCTGCATCCCTCGGCGCAGCTGAGCGGCCCAGCCGGCGGCGGCGTCGCCGGCCTCGGGCAACAGAGAGAGGTCGACGGCGTCGACCGGCACCGACCGATCGTGCCCGGCGACGACCGCGCACCGCAGCCGGTTGCGGTGGGGAACGGGATGGAGGAACGCGGCCTCGAGGTTCCCGGCGCGGTCGCGGGCGCCGGCGAGCTCCTCCGCGCTTGCCAGGCCCCCGGACACCTGGTCGAACACCGCTCCGCTCTCGCCGACCGACCAGCGCATCGCCGGCCGCAGGGTGAGGAGCGCGGGTCGGCCGTCGACCTCGACCCACGAGCCTCGCGTCTCGACGGCGCCGACGCGACCGTCGGGTCGGGGCCGGATCACGAACGCAACCACGAACGGGGCACCGGACGCGTTCTCGATCTCTATCGCGACGAGACCGGCGGGGCCGCCGACGCCGTACACGCGTTGCACGGCGTCGCCCCCCGGCACCCGCAACGACGTCTCGACCACGGGCGCGGCGTCGAGCAGCGTCTGGCGGACGGCGGCTTCGTGCTCCGGCACGTGCCAGCGATCGTCGGCGCCGATCCACCAGTCGAGCTGCCACCCCGTGTCATCGGGTGCGACCGCCCCGTGCGCGTCGACCAGCGCCTGGTGCGAGGAGCCGAGCACGCCGACGCGGGTCGGGGCGTGCTCGCCTTCTCCGGTCATGTGATGCCGTGCAGCTCGGCTTTGGCTTCGCGCAACATGAGCGCGGTGACGAGATCCTCGGCGCGCTTGCCTTCGTAGAGCACGGCGCCGACCTGCTCGGCGATCGGCATCTCGACCCGGTGCCGTCGGGCGAGCTCGAGGACGGCAGCGGTCGACTTCACGCCCTCGGCGACCATGTTCATCTCGGCGACGACGTCGTCGAGCTCACGACCCTTGCCGAGCTGCACGCCGACGGTGCGGTTGCGGCTCTGCGTGCTGGTGCACGTCGCGACCAGATCCCCCATCCCGGCCAAGCCCGAGAAGGTCAAGGGGTTGCCGCCGAGCGCGATCCCCAGCCGCGTGAGCTCCGCGAGGCCCCGCGTGAGGAGCGCCGCCTTCGTGTTGTCCCCGTAGCCCAGACCGTCGGCGATGCCGGCGGCGATCGCCATGACGTTCTTGAGCGCGCCGGCGATCTCGCAACCCACGACGTCGGGATTGGTGTACACGCGGAAGGTCACGGTCATCAGGAGGCTCTGGAGCTCGCCGGCGATGGCCTCGTCGCCCACGGCGACGACCGACGCCGCCGGCTGCCCGGCCGCGATCTCGCGCGCGAGGTTGGGGCCCGTGAGCACGCCGATCCGCCCGGGCAGGTGCGTCGGCAGCACCTCGCCGATCACCTCCGTCATCCGGCGCAGCGTGCCCTGCTCGACGCCCTTGGCGAGGCTGACGACGGGCACCGCCGGCCGCACGAACTCCGCCGCCTCCATCAGCACGGCGCGCATGCCGTGCGACGGCACGCCCAGCACCAGCACGTCGGCGTTCGCGCACGCCTCTTCGATGTCGGACGTGACACGCAGCGCGTCCGGAAGCGGAACGCCCGGCAGGTAGTCGGTGTTCTCGTGCCGGTCCGTCATCGTGGACACGAGCTCCGGCCGCCGCGCCCACAGGATCGTGTCGGCATTCGTCGACACGAGGGCGGCCACCGCGGTTCCCCACGAGCCCGCACCCACAACCGCGACGCGCGGGCCATCGCTCACGTCGCCGCCTCGGCTCCCTCGGCGCGCCGGGCGGGCCGGAGGCGGGCCGTCTCGGGCCCGCGCTGCCACCACCCGTCGTCGCCTTCGACCGGGCGTTGTGGATAGATCTCACGGGCCCGTGCGACGCACGTCGCGATCGCGTTCATGATCCGGTCGGTCGCGTCGAGGACGTCCTCATCGGCGCGGACCCGCACCGGTGGGCCGACGACGGCGGTCTCGGCGACACCCCAGCGCCAGTCCGGCTTCCGTCCCTTGAACAGGATGCGGTGCGCTCCCCAGAGCCCGACCGGCGTAACCGGCACGCCCGACTGTGCCGCCAGCCGCGCGGTGCCCGACTTCCCCGCCATCGGATCCAGGTCGAGCGAGATCGTCCCTTCGGGAAAGATCGCAACGCACTCCCCGCGCTCGAGGGCCTCGACCGCGGCCTCGAGCGAACCTGCGGCCGACGGCGAGTTGCGCACCACCGGGATCTGGTGGACCTGTCGCAACAAGAAACCCAGCGGCTGCTTGTCGAACAGCTCGGCCTTCGTCAGGAATCGCACGCGACGATGACGTCGATCGGCGACGTACGCGAGCGCGAGCGGGTCGAGATACGAGGTGTGATTGCTCGCCAGGATGACGGGCCCGCGCGGTGGAATCAGGTGCGCACCTTCGATCGTCCACTTCAGTCCGTAGCGCAGCGGCGGCAGCAACGCGGTGCGCGCCACGGAATAGAACGGCTCCACGGCCGGTAGCATACGCATCCACATGCGTTGGCACTCCACGCGCTCGGCCGCCACTCTCCGATGAACGGCGCGGGCGTCGTGATCCCGGTGCGAGCGTTCGCGTTGGGCAAGGCGCGGCTCGCCGCACGGCTCGACGACACCGCCCGCGCCGACCTCGCCCGAGCGCTCGCGGACCGCGTCGCCGCCGCCGCCGGGGAGCTCCCGGCAGTCGTCGTCTCCAGCGCGCCGGAAGTGCACGACTGGGCGCGTGCACGCGGCCTCGACGTGGCGCATGACCCCGGCTCTCTCGATGAAGCCGCGGCGGCCGGACGCGAGTGGGTCGCAGTACGCGGCTGCGCTCGAGCCGTGATCGTTCACGCCGACCTCCCGTTCGCCCGGACGCTGACGCCGCTGGCACGCGACGGCGGCCGGCCGATCGTGGGCGTGGTGCCGTGTCACCGCGACGACGGCACGACGGTGCTGTCAGTCCCGGTCGATGCTCCGTTCCGGTTCGCGTATGGACCCCGGTCCTTCCGCCGGCACGCCGCCGAGGCCCGGAGGCTCGGTTTCGGGCTCCGCGTGGTCCGCGACGCCGATCTCGCCTTCGATGTCGACGTGCCCGACGATCTGGACCGGCTCGGGCTCCTCTCTTCCCACGCCCGCGGCGCTCGGTGACGTCTCCTCCGTCGAGTTCCTTGTCTCCTCCGTCGAGTTCCTTGTCTCCTCCGTCGACAGACCTCCCGACGCCTGGCCGCGTGCTGGCGATCGGAGCCCACTCCGACGACGTGGAGTTCGGCTGCGGCGGGACCCTCGCCAAGTGGGCGGCCGCAGGCGCCGCTGTCCATCTTCTTGTGCTCACCGACGGGTCGAAGGGGACGTGGGACCCCGATGCCGATCTGGCTGCCCTGGTGGCGACCCGACGTCGCGAGCAAGAAGCTGCCGCTTCGGTGCTCGGGCTGACCGGGGTCGAGATCCTGGACGTGCCCGACGGCGAGCTGCAGAGCGGCCTCGCCGAACGGGGCCTCGTGGCCGCCGCAATCCGGCGGATCAGGCCGGACGTGGTGCTGGGCCACGACCCGTGGAAGCGGTATCGGCTCCATCCCGACCACCGTCACGCCGGTTGGCTGGTCATCGACGGCGTCGTCGCCGCCCGCGATCACCACTACTTCCCCGAGCAGGGGCTCCCGGCGCACCGGCCCGAGCGGATCCTGCTCTTCGAGGCCGAGCTGGTCGACCACCTGGAGCGGGTGGACCAGGAGCTGGACGCCAAGGCCCGGGCCCTCCTCTCCCACCGCAGCCAGTGGCGCTCCACCATGCGGATCGACCCCGAGGGACCGGACAGGGCGGCCGAACAGGCGGCCTTCGAGGCCCGGGTCCGGGGGGAGGCCGACCAGGCCGGGCGGGGGGCGGGGATCGGCCCCGCCGAGGGCTTCAAGCTGATCGATAAGGTGTGACCCAGCGGCGTCCGGTCGCGAGAAGGGGGCCCGAAGGCCCCCTCCTCACCTGAGTAGAAGCTTGGTTGCTCGCCGGTTACCGACGGGCCCTTCGCTTCGCCGGACGCCGCTTTGCCGTCTTCTTCGTCGTGGCCTTGCGGCGACGACGCTTGACGGGCTTGGCCGCGGCGGCCTTACGACGACGACGCCTCACGGGCTTCGCCGCACCGGCAGCCTTACGACGACGCCGCTTCGCAGGCTTCGCCGCTTTCACTGCCTTACGACGACGCCGCTTGGCGGGACGACGCTTGGCTGTCTTCTTCGCCGTAGTCGCCTTGCGACGACGGCGCTTGGCCGGCTTCGCCGCGGCTGCCTTACGCCGCCGCCGTGCCGGCTTCCGTGCCGTCGACTTACGTGTCGTCCGGCGCTTGGCGGTTGCCCGCCTCTTCGCCGGCTTGCGTGCTGTCTTCCTCGCTGATTTCCGTGCTGTGCGTCTTTTCGCCGGAGGCACGGTCACCACCTTTCCCTAGGGAGTATTGCTGCGTAGATACGCCGACAAGATCGGCGGTCGTACCTACTTGTTCACGGCGGACTTGAAGCTGGCTCCCGCCGAGAACTTCACGCCCTTGGATGCCGCGATCTGAACCGGCTCGCCGGTGCGCGGGTTGCGCCCCGTGCGTGCCGCGCGCTCGGTGCGGGACCAAGCGCCGAAACCCGGAACTGTGACTTTGTCGCCGCGCGCGACTGCACGTTCGACGACATCGATGAGCTTGTCGACGATGGTCGCCACGTCTTTCTTATCGACGTCACCACCTGCCGCCGAGTGAATCTCATCGATAAGTTCTGACTTGTTCACGCGGACCTCCGAACTTGCGGCCAGGTATCTAAAGAAGTTGAACGCATCTTGTCCGCAATTTCAAGCATTTCCGTCAATTCTGTTCGACGCGCGTGCAAAGAGCAAGCTCTCAGAGCGTCATCTGCCCTCTGAACGCGTGAATTGCACGGACATGTCTCGTCGCGGTTCCGACAATGTGCAGACAATTCGCACACGTTCAACCCGTGTCAATGACGGTAACCCGCGCGACGATGCATGTGGTGGATGTTCCGCTCGCGGACGGCATGTACGACGCGTTCATCGTGTGGGCAGAGGAACGCGATGACGGCGCGCTCGCGCTCGACCTGACCATCACGTCGGGCGCGCACAAGGGCGACGTCGTGTCGGTCCGCGCCGCCGACGCGCCGCAGGACGCGATCGCGCTCGTGGGCATTCCGTGCACGCTGCGCGTGCGCGACGGCGAGCCGCGTGTCGAGTGGTGAACGTGGCGCGAAATGGCCGCTGACCAGCAAAAACGCGAGAGCCCGGCCGTTGCGGCCGGGCTCTCGCACGATGGTCCTGAGTTGCAGCCCCGACGGGATTCGAACCCGTGTTACCGCCTTGAGAGGGCGGCGTCCTAGGCCACTAGACGACGGGGCCGAGCGCACCGGCCCGAGCGCCGGTGTCGGCGCGCGGGACCTGTGCGGGCTCGGGGGGGAGGACTCGAACCCCCAACGACAGGACCAGAACCTGTTGTGTTGCCGATTACACCACCCCCGAAGGAACGGCCATGGTACCGAGTCCCGGCACGAGCTTGCCCACGCGATCGGGCGCCCGCGCCAGACGCCCGAACCCGACGACGCGGCCAACGGCGACCCGGAGCGCCTCGCTGAGGAACCGGCGCCACTCGTCGAAGCCCGAAATCGGGCTGCTGCGCGTGGGTGAGGTGACGGCGTCGAGGCCGAGCTCGTTCGCGATCGATCGGATGCGCAGGGCGTGGAAGGGGTCGGAGACGAGCACGACCCTCTTCGCGTTTCGGTGGTTCAGCACACGAGCAGCGGCCGCGAGCGATTCCCACGACGTTCGGCTCGTCGTCTCGCGGAGGATTGCGGAGTCGGGGATGCCTTTGCCGTGCAGATAGTTCGCGCCCGACGTCGCCTCCGTGAACTGGTCGCCGATCTGCTTGCCGCCGGTCACCACGATGAGCGGTGCGACGTGCTCGTGGTACAGGTTCGCGGCGTGGTCGAGGCGCGCCCTGAACACCGCGGACGGACGGCCGTTGAACTGCGCGGCTCCGAGCACGACGACCGCCTCCGAGGGCCGGGTGTCGTCGTGACGGGCTGCCCACCACACCTGCACGAACGTGACGACGTAGTAGAGGACGGCGGCAAGCACCACGACGATGCCGACCCGTCGAACGATCCTCCAGTTCACGCTGTCACGCAGCGCGCCCGAGGCGCTCCCTCGCGCCTCGCAGCCGCCGCAGCGTGCGGTCGCGTCCGAGCAGGAACATCGAATCGAAGAGCGGCAGGCCCGCGCTGCGACCCTCGACGGCGGTGTAGATCACGTGCATCGCTTTGCGCGGCTTCATGCCGAGCTGCTCGAGGACGGGACGGATATCCAGCGCCTCGATGGTCCACTCGCACTTCTCGACGTGCTCGATCACGGAGTCGAGGATCTCTGCCGCGCGTTCCGCCTTCTCCAAGCGCTCCCACGACGCGGGATCGACGGTGAAGTCGTCCTCGTCGACGAACAAGAAGTCCATCTGCTCGACCAACCCGTCGAGCGTCACGGCGCGCTCCTGGCCGATGCGCAGCGCGCCACGGAACACGTCGCGGTCCAGCCGATCGCCCAACCTGCCCTCGGCGACCGGGAGCGCCCGGCGCTCGAGCTCCTCGATGTCGAGGCGCCGGATCCACTCGCCGTTCATCCAGTCGAGCTTCTGGTGGTCGAAGAACGCAGGCGAGTGGACGACCCGGTCGAGCTCGAACGCGGCAACCAGCTCGTCCCGATCGAGAACCTCGCGGCCGTCCTCCGGGCCCCAGCCCAACAGCGCGAGGTAGTTCAGCACCGCTTCGGGGAGATAGCCGGCGTCCCGGAACTCCTCGAGCGCGACCGCGCCGTGACGCTTCGAGAGCTTGGCCCGGTCCGCCCCGACGATCAGAGGGAGATGCGCGTAGACGGGCCGGTCGCGCGCGCCGAGGGCCTCGCGCAGAGCGAGGACCCGATGCGTCGTGTCGAGCAGGTCTTCGCCCCGGATCACGTGCGTGATCCCCATTTCGATGTCGTCGACCGCGTTGGCGAGGAAGAACAGCGGCGTGCCGTCGGACCGGACGATCACGAAGTCGGGGATCGTCGCCCAGTCGACGCTGACCTCGCCCCGGATGAGGTCGGTGAACGTGCTCGTCCCCGTGTCGGGTGTGCGGAACCGCAGCGATCGGGGGCGGCCCTCGGCGGCGAGGGCGGCGCGCTGCTCGGGGCCGAGGTCGCGGCAGTGGCCGTCGTACCCGGGCGGCCGACCCTCCGCCCGCGCCGCCTCGTTGCGCGCCCGCACCTCTTCCTCTGTGCAGTAGCACTCGTACGCCCGGCCCTCGGCGAGCAGCCGGTCGGCGGCGGCGTGGTAGCTGTCGAATCGGCTGCTCTGGAGGATCGGGCCCTCGTCCCAGTCGAGGCCGAGCCAGGCGAGCGTGTCCTGGATGCCGGCGATCCACTCCGGGCGCGATCGCGCGACGTCGGTGTCCTCGATCCGGAGGATGAAGGTCCCGCCGTGGTGGCGGGCGAACAGCCAATTGAACAAGGCCGTGCGGGCGCCCCCGACGTGCAGGGACCCGGTCGGGGCGGGCGAGAACCGCACGCGCGGGACGTCGGCCAATCGATCTCCTTTTGTCGCCCTCGCAAGCTCGGACTCCTGCGGCAGACGGTCGGCAAAGCCGCCGCTACCGGCGGCCCGAGTGTAGGGGCGAGGCAATTGCCCGCTTTGGAGCCGGCTCAGGTGCCGGACGCGAGGTCGTCGAGGAGCTTGCGGGCGATGACGACGCGCTGAATCTGGTTCGTGCCCTCGTAGATCTGCGTGACCTTGGCGTCCCGCATCATCCGCTCGACCGGGAAGTCGCGGCTGGTGCCGGCGCCGCCCAGCAGCTGGACGGCGTCGGTCGTCACGCGCATCGCCGTGTCCGACGCGAACAGCTTCGCCATCGACGACGTCTTCGAGACGCCCGGAGCGGCGGCATCGACGCGGGCGGCTGCGGCGTATACCAGCAGCCGCGCCGCCTCGAGCTGGGTGGCCATGTCGGCAAGCATGAACTGGACGCCCTGGAAGTCGGCGATCCGCTGGTCGAACTGGCGGCGCTCGAGCGCGTACGCGCCGGCGACGTCCAAGGCACCCTGGCCGATCCCCACGGCCTGGGCGCCGATCACCGGCCGGGACACGTCGAGCGCCTCGAGCGCGTAATGGAACCCGCGCCCCTCGTCGCCGATCAGGTTCGCGGCCGGGACGGCGACGTCGTCGAGGAGGACCTCGCCCGTCGGGGACCCCCGCATGCCGATCTTGTGCTCCAGCTTGCCGATCGAGAACCCGGGCAGGTCGGGCTCGACCGCGAACGCGCTGATGCCCCGGTAGCCGTCGTCGGTTCCCGTCCGTGCGAAGACCGTGTACAAGCTCGACTTGCCGGCGGTGGTGATCCAGGCCTTGCGGCCGTTCAGGATCCAGTGGTCGCCGTCGCGGACGGCTCGGGTCGTCATCGACGCGACGTCGCTGCCGGCGTTGGGCTCGGACAGGCAGTAGCTGGCCTGCTGCTCCCCCGTCACCACGCCCGGGAGGTAGCGCCGCTTCAGCTCGTCCGACCCATGACTCACGATCGCGGTGACAGCGGTGCGGGTGACCAAGGTCGTCAGGGCCGTCGACGCGCACGCGCGCGCCAACTCCTCGATCACCAGCGTCGTCGTCAGGAGGTCGCCGCCGTCGCCGCCGTACTCGGGGGGGTAGAGCGCCCGGGCGAACCCGGAATCGCGCACGGCGGCCAAGCTCGCGTGCGGGTAGGCCTCCTGCTCGTCGACCTCCGAGGCGTGGGGAGCGATCTCCTTCTCGGCGAAGCGTCGCAGCGCGGCCCGGAACTCCTGGTGCTCTTCAGAGAGCATGAAATTCGCACCGCTCACAACCTGACAGCGTAGTCAGGGTGCTGGTCACCCCAACGGTGCCGGGACTCCCACGCGGAGGGCTTGGCGCGCCTCGTCGAGGTGTGCAGGAAGCGCGGAAGGCGCGAGGCGGAGGATGTCGACGGGGATGGCGTCGACCAGTGCTCGCCGCTCGTAGTAGTTGTGCGACGCGCCCTGCACCGCGCGGACGCGCCATTCGACGAAGTCGGGGGCGGGGTCGCCCGTGTATCCCATGATCTGCATCCCGAATTCGACGTCGGTGATGACGGGAGCTCGTCCAAAGAGCGCGGCGCGCCGCATGGCGATCTCGGCGACGACGGCAACGGCGTCGACCGGGTGCTCGTGCGGCGCGAGCGCGAACCGGTCGCGCAGCCGGTTCGCGAGCGTCAGCGCGTAGCCGACGTTCGGCCCCGGGGAGCCGAGCAGCTTGCCCGACGGCTGTCCATCGGGAAGGTCGCCGGGTCGGTTCGGCACCCACGACCGCGCCGGTGGCATCTTGACGCCGGGCGGGAGGTTGGGCTCCTGGCGCGGCTCTTCGTCGAGCCGTTCGGGGACGAAGGGGTCGGTAGGCATGAGGGGTTGCTACCTGCGCAGGTCGGCGCGCAGCAAGCCGTAGACGAGTGAGTCCTCGAGCGCCTGCCATGACGCCTCGATGATGTTCTCGCTCACTCCGATCGTCGTCCAGGATTCGTCGCCGTCGCTGGAGTTGATGAGGACGCGCGTGACCGCGCCCGTCCCCTTGTGGGTATCGAGGATCCGCACCTTGTAGTCGGTGAGGTGGACGTGATCGAGCGCTCGGAAACGGCCCTTGAGTGCCTTCCGAAGTGCTTGGTCGAGAGCGTTCACCGGACCGTTCCCGCGAGCAGTCTCGTCGAAAGGCTGTCCCCCGACGTCGCCCACGACGATCGCCCTGGTCGACACCTGGTCGGACTGTTCTTCGGCGATAACTTCCCAAGACCCCACGTGAAACCACGGCTGCTCCCACCCGGACATCCGTCGCATGAGCAATTCGAGCGAGGCGTCGGCTGGTTCGAAGTGGTAGCCGTCGTGTTCGAGTTCCTTCACCCTTTGGGCCACCTCGCCGAGCGTGGGCGGATCGAGGTTGATCCCGAACTCCTTCGCCTTGAGTCCGATGGTGCTACCGCCGGCGAGCTCCGAGACGAGCACGCGGGTGTGATTCCCGATCGCTTCTGGGGACACGTGTTCGTACGCGTCCGGGCGCTTGCGCAGTGCGCTCGTATGGAGCCCGGCCTTGTGAGCAAACGCCGATTCGCCGACGTACGCCGCTTGCGGGTTCAACGCCATGTTCACGAGCTCGGCGACGTGATGGGCGACGGGCGTGAGCCGGTCGAGCCGGTCGCGCGGGATCGTCTCGATCCCCATCTTGAGAGTGAGGTTCGGGATGATCGCGGTGAGGTTGCAGTTCCCGGTGCGCTCGCCGTAGCCATTGATCGTTCCCTGTACCTGCGTGGCGCCGCCCCGGACCCCGGCGAGCGCGTTGGCGACGCCGGTGCCGGCGTCGTCGTGGAGATGGACCGCGACCTCGACGTCGCCGCCGAAGTAGTCGACGACCTCGCGCACGATCCGCTCGACATCGTGTGGGAGCGTCCCGCCGTTCGTGTCGCACAGGACGAGATGCGACGCGCCCGCCTGCGCCGCGCCCTCGAGGACTCGCAACGCGAACTCGGAGTTGCTGCGGTACCCGTCGAAGAAGTGCTCGGCGTCGAAGAGCACCTGGCGACCATTGGCCCGGAGGAACTCGACCGAGTCGGCGACCATCGCCGCGCCCTCGTCGAGTGTGGTCTGGAGCGCCTCGGTGACGTGGTAGTCCCACGACTTGCCGACGATGCAGACGCCCTCGGTGCCGGCGTCGAGGAGCTGACGAAGCGTGTCGTCGGAGTCGACCTTGCCCTTGACGCGCCGCGTCGAGCCGAATGCGACAACCTTGCTCGTCGCGAGCCTCAGCTCGGTGGGGATGCGGCGGAACAGCTCGTCGTCCTTGGGGTTCGCCCCGGGCCAGCCGGCTTCGATGTACTGAACGCCGAGCCAGTCGAGCTGCTCGGCGATGCGGAGCTTGTCGTCGACCGTGAGCGAGATGCCCTCGAGCTGCGCGCCGTCGCGCAGTGTGGTGTCGTAGATCTCGACGCCGCTCGGTGAGTTACTCGCGGGCATATTCCAACCACTCTTTGTATTGCGGCACCTCGCCGTGGACGGCGGCGAAGTAGACCTCCTGGATCTGGCGCGTGATCTCGCCCGGCTCGCCGATCTCTCGGTCGTCGACCGATCGCATCGGCACGATCTCTGCCGCCGTGCCCGTGAGGAACGCCTCGTCGGCGATGTACATGTCGGTGCGGAGGAGGTTGTCCTCCCGCACCTCGTAGCCGAGGTCACGTGCGATGGTCATCACCGAGTCGCGCGTCACACCCTCGAGCGCGCCCGACGACAGCGGCGGCGTGACCAGCGCGCCGTCCTTGACGACGAAGATGTTCTCGCCCGTGCACTCGGCGACGAACCCGTGCGAGTTGAGCAGGATGGCCTCGTCGTAACCCGATTTGAGCGCTTCGACCTTCGCCAGGCTCGAGTTGATGTAGATGCCGGTGCCCTTGGCCGCCACTGGGTTCACGTTCGGGTCCATGCGCCGCCACGACGACACCTTCATGCGGACGCCGTGCTTGACCGCTTCGTCACCGAGGTACGTGCCCCACGGCCACACGGCGATCGACACGTTGACCGGGCACGGCAGCGGGTTGAGCCCCATCTCCCCGTAGCCGAGGAACGCGATGGGGCGGATGTAACAGGACTCGACCTCGTTGACCCGGATGGTCTCCTTCGTCGCATCGACCAGCTCTTCGAGAGAGAACGGGACGTCCATCAAGAAGAGGTGCGCCGACTGGAGCAGGCGGCGCAGGTGGTCGGTCAGGCGGAACGCGGCGGGGCCGTTGGCGGTCGGGTAGGCGCGGATGCCCTCGAACACCCCCGAGCCGTAGTGGAGCGTATGGGTGAGGACGTGGATGCGCGCGTCGTCCCAGTCGACGAGCTCGCCGTCCATCCAGATCTTCGCCGTCTTCTCGATGGGCATCCGTTACACCCTTTCCGCGATCGCGTCGCCGATCTCCGACGTGGTCCCGGCCACGTCGTCGGAGGCGGACACAGCCTTCTCGACCCGGGCGGCCGCCTCGGTCTCGCCCAGGAAGTCCAGCAGCATGGCTACGGAGATGATCGCAGCCCGGGGGTCGGCTTGTCCGCTTCCCGCGATGTCGGGCGCCGATCCGTGGACGGGCTCGAACACCGAGGGACTGGTCCGGGCGGGGTTGAGGTTGGCCGACGCGGCGCGGCCGATCCCGCCCGACACGGCGCCGCCGAGGTCGGTGAGGATGTCGCCGAAGAGGTTGTCGGTGACGATCACGTCGTAGCGGCCGGGGTTCTGCACGAGATGGATGCACGCGGCGTCGACGTGCTGGTAGGCGGTGGTCACGTCGGCGTACTCGCCGGCGACCTCGTCGAACGTCCTCTGCCAGAGGTCGCCGGCGAACGTCAGCACGTTGGTCTTGTGCACGAGCGTCAGATGGCGGCGCTCGCGTGACCGGGCAAGGTCGAAGGCGAACCGCACGCAACGCTCGACGCCGTGGCGGGTGTTCACCGAGCCCTGCGTCGCGACCTCGTGCGGCGTGCCCTTGCGCAGGAAGCCGCCCTCCCCCGCATACACACCCTCGGTGTTCTCGCGCACGACGACGCAGTCGACGCCGTCATTGAGCGCGCTGGGCCCGGCATGGAAGGGCCGGAGGTTGATGTAGAGGTCGAGCTCGAAGCGAAGCCGGAGGAGCAGGCCCCGTTCGAGCACCCCGGGCGGCACGTCGGGCGTGCCGACGGCACCGAGCAGGACGGCGTCGAGGCCCCGGATGGCAGCGAGGTCGTCGTCGGGCAGCACGTCGCCGGTGCGCAGGTAGCGCGCGCCGCCGAGGTCGAACGTGACCGGGTCGTAGGCGACACGGGACGCGTCGACGACCTTGAGCGCCTCGGCCACGACCTCGGGGCCGATGCCGTCTCCGCCGATGATCCCGATCCGGTGGGTCACAGTTTTTCCTGAGAACGAAAAACCGCCCACCGAAGTGGACGGTCGAGGGCGAACGCCGGGACGCCGGCGCTCGCTAGCGAATGACGATGACGGTGCTGCTGGTGCTGCTGGTGCTGCTGGTGACGCGTTGCATCGACGCTCAGGGTAGCCGAATCCTCTGACGCCCCTCGCTCGTATAGATCCCATAGCGTCAGGCCGACGCACAGGAGGCACCGCCTGATGAGACGGCTCACGAAGATCCTGATCGCGCTCGGGGTCACGGTCGTCGTGCTCGTCGCCTTGGCCTTCGCAGGCTGGTACTTCTTCCTCAAGAGCGACCCCGCGCCGCGGGTGGCGATCAAGAACACCCCGGTCGCCGGTGGGGGCGCCCTGCACGGGACGTATCGCGTGAGTCCCGGTGACCCACAGAGCCTGGTCGGATACCGCGTGCAGGAACAGCTGGTCGGCGGGGCGATCGAGCAGACGACCACGGGGCGCACCAGCGATGTCACGGGCTCCTTCAACATCTCCGGGATGACTGTGCAGGACGTCAGCGTTTCAGCAGATCTTCGGACCCTCGCCTCGGACCGCAGCCAACGCGACAGCGCGATCAAGGATCGCGGCCTCGAGTCGAACCGCTTCCCGGAGGCGAAGTTCGTGCTCAGCCAGCCGATCACGTTCAAGTCAGTGCCCCAGGCAGGCGAAACGGTGAACGCGACTGCAACGGGCGACTTCGCGTTGCACGGTGTGACGCGCCAGGTGTCGATCCCGATTGAGGGCCGCTGGGATGGACGCGACATCCAGGTCATCGGCAACTTCCATGTCGTCTTCGCCGACTACGGGATCACAGCACCCACCTCGCCCGTCGTGGCGAGCATCAGGGACGAGGGCGAGATGGAGTTCCAGATCTTCTTCCGCAAAGCTTGAATTGTCGCCGTCGCGGGCTCCGGCTCCGGCGGCGACGGTCGGCAAAGCCGCCGTCGCCGCGGCCTGAGCAGGTAAGGGTCGCACCGGACCGCCGTCCCACAGGGCGGCGGTAGCATCTTCGCCTTATGGACGAAGTGCACCTCTCTCCCGAAGCGCGCCAGCGGCTCGAAGAGGAGCTCGAATGGCGCTCCGACTTTCGCCGCAAGGAGATCTCCACCTGGATCGAGCGCGCCCGTGAGCACGGCGACATCCGCGAGAACGCCGACTATGACGCAGCCAAGAACGAGCAGGGCCACAACGAGGCGCGCGTCCGCCAGCTCGAGGACATGCTGCGACGGGCGGTGCAGGTCGAGAGCGCGAGCGGCGACGTCGTCGCGCCCGGCACGGTTGTGGAAGTCAAGATCGAGGGCGACGACGCGACGAGCTCGTACCTCGTCGGGTCGATCGAAGAGCGCCACGACACGTTCGAGGTGCTCTCGATCGGCTCCCCACTGGGGCAGGCGCTCATCGGCCACTCCGCCGGCGAGGTCGTCACGTACGACGCGCCGCGCAAGACGTTGCAGGTCGAGGTCGTGAGCGTGCGACCGGCGGTGTGAGCGCGCTCGTCGAACGCCGCGTCCGGGCGATGACGGTCGCGGCGCTCGTCGGCTTGAGCGGAGTCATCGCCTGGGGCGGCGCGAGTGACGCGCTCGGAGCACAAGCACAGCCGAATGCGTGCAGGTTGTTGTCGCGGAAGGACGCAGAGAGGATCCTCGGGAAGCCCGTCCGGCGCGAGACCAACCTCGCCGGCTCCCAGGCGTCGAGCTGCAGCTACGTCGCCGAGAAGGATCCCAAACGCGTTGTCGGCCTCGCGGCCGCGGAGTTCCCGTCCGACGACGAAGCATCAAAGGCGTACACGAAGGCCCGGGCCAATGCCCAGTTCGACGGGCTCGAAGTGGAGAACGTCCGGCGGCTGGGTCAGCGCGCTCACTGGTTGCCGCAGACGAACAACTTCGAGCGCACGGTCCTCGGCGAGAAGATCGTGCTGGGCGAGCTGACGGTGCTCAACGGCCGGCGCGTGTACACGGTGTACGTGGCACCGCCCTCGAAGAAGAAAGCCCGCGAGGCGATCAGCCTCGTGATCGCGGACTGACCCCGTACCCGCCACCGCCGGGCGTGAGGACGCGCACGACGTCGCCGGGCGCGAGATCGACCGTGCACTTGTCGGGCAGCCGCCGCGCCTGTGCCTCATCGCCCCGCGGCAGAAGCCAGTTCTCCCCCGGCGCGCCGGGCTCGCCGCCGTCGACGCCCCATGGGCGGCTGACGCGTCGCTCGGTCACGAGCGACAGCGTGGCCGGCTCGAGCATCTCGAGCTCCCGCGCGATGCCGTCACCACCCGGGAAGGCGCCCGCGCCGCCGCTGCCGGCACGGAGGCCGTAGCGGCGGACCCGCATCGGGAGCGCGCGCTCGAGCGCCTCGACCGGTGTGTCGCGCGTGTTCGTCATGGCGGTGTGGACGCCGCTCATCCCGGCTTTGCCGGGCCGGCCGCCCTGTCCGCCGCCGATGGTCTCGTAGTACACCCAGTCGCCGCCGCCGACGAGGACGTTGTTCATCGTCCCCTGCCCGGCCGCGCCGAGCCGCCCCGGTGCCGCCGCCGCCAAGGCGCCGAGGCACACGTCGGCGACTCGCTGGCTCACCTCCACGTTCCCCGCGCCGACAGCCGCCGGCGGCCGCGCGGCGACGACGCTGCCCGCCGGCGCGAGCACCGTCACCGGTCGCATCGTGCCCCCGTTGGCGGGGATCGTCGGGTCGGTGACCGAGCGCAGCGCGAACGCGACCGCGCTCACCGTCACCGCCTCGACCGCGTTGACGTTGCCGGGCCGTTGAGCGTCCGTACCGGTGAAGTCGAACTTCGCATGCTCGCCGCCGAGCGTGACGGTCACGACCACACGAGTGGGCGACTGTTGCTGCGGGCGCGGGCCGGCGGAGTCGAGCACGTCCTCGAACCGGAACTGCCCGTCGGGTAGCTCGCGCAGCGCGGCACGCATGCGTCGCTCCCCGTAGTCGACGACTTCCGCGAGTGGCGCAGCTGATCCGACCTGCGTCACGAGGTCTGCGAGGCGCGCGACCCCGAGCTTGTTGGCGCCGCGTTGCGAATCCAGATCGCCGCGCCGCTCGTCGGGCGTACGCGAGCTGGTGACGACCACGGCCTCGACGTCCGGCGACAGCAGCACGGGCGGGATGCGGAGGCCCTCCTGCTGGATGTCGACCGCCTCGGGCGGCATCGAGCCCGGCGCCATGCCGCCGAGGTCGGCGTGGTGGGCGCGGTTGGCGGCCCAGCCCACGAGCTCGCGACCGGTGAAGCACGGTGCCACGAATGTGACGTCGCTGAGATGGGTGCCGCCGGCGAACGGATCGTTCAGGACGACCTGGTCGCCGGGACGGACTCGCTCGCCGCAGGCGTCGATCGCGGCGCGCACGGATGCCGGCATCGACCCGAGGTGCACGGGGATGTGCTCGGCCTGCACGAGCATCTCGCCGCTCGCGGTGAACAGCACCGCAGAGCAGTCGGCCCGCTCCTTGATGTTCGGGCTGTACGCGGCGCGGCGCAACACCGCGCCCATCTCCTCGGCGATCCCGGTGAGGCGCGAGATCAGCACCTGCAGCGACGCCGGGTCGAGTCGCTTCACCGTCGCAGCACCCACGCGCCGAGGGGGCCGGGCTCGCCGTGCCAGCCGTCTGGGACCCACACGGTGCAGTCGTGCTCCGCGACGACCTCGGGGCCGTGCAGGGCGCGGCGCTCGACCGGGGGCAGGTCTTCCGGTGCGAGCGGCGCAGGCCGTCGTGCCCGCACGCGCAGCGCGACGACCTCGATGGGTGCCCCGGGCCGGGCGAAGCCGTTCCGACGCTCGTGCTCGGCGGGGAAGGCGCCGGGGCTGTCGACCGTGAGCTCGTGGCTCTGCCCCGCGTAACGGCAGTCGACGAGCCGCTCGACTTCGACCTCGCCGGGATCGCCGCCGTGTAGGACGAGCGCCGTCGCCTCCTCGGCGAGCTCGTCGAGGGCCGCCGCGATGCCACCGTGCTCCATCGGCGCCGGCCACGACCGCACGAGCTCGCGCTGGCGCGGTGAGCACACGAGGCCGACGGCCGAAAACACGCCGGCGCGCGGCGGGACGATGACGGCGCGCATGTCGAGCGCGCCGGCAATCGCGCAGGCATGCAACGGACCGGCGCCGCCGAACGCGATCAGCGCGAGGTCGCGGGCATCGACGCCCTGCTCGACCGTCACCACTCGCACGGCCCGTTCCATCGCGGCGTCGACCACCGTGACGACGCCGTCGGCAGCAACGCGCGCTTGTTGCAACGCTCGCCGCGCCGCCTGCACGTCGAGGCGATCGAGCCCCGCGAACGCCGCGTCCGACGGGATGCGTCCGAGCACGAGGTCGGCGTCCGTGACGGTCGCCTGCTCACCACCGCGGCCGTAGCAGGCCGGGCCCGGGACGGCACCTGCGCTCTCGGGCCCGACGACGAGCGCGCCTCCGGCATCGAGGCGCGCCACCGACCCGCCACCGGCGCCGATCGTGTGGATGTCGAGCGCCGGCAACCGGATCGGGTAGCCGGCCACCGTCCTCGCCGGCGCGGGCTCCGGGACCCCGCCGCGCACGAGGCACACGTCGGTGCTCGTCCCGCCCATGTCGAACGACACCGCGTCGGGATAGCCGCACGCCGCTGCCACCGCGGCCGCGGCGCGCACCCCGCCTGCCGGCCCCGACAGCAGGAGCGTTGCCGGCCGGTCGGCGGCCTCGGGCGCGGGGACCAGGCCACCCGCCGACGTCATCACGAGGACCTCGTGCGCCAACGTCTCGAGGTCGTACAGGTAGTCGCGACACACAGGCCGCAAGAGCGCATTCGCCACCGTTGTCACGATGCGCTCGTACTCGCGGTACTCCGGCGACACGTCGTGCGAGCACGTCACGTCGAGGCCGCGTGCCGTCAGCTCCTTCGCGACCTGCTGCTCGTGCTCTGGGTCGAGGTCGGCATGCAGCAGGCACACGGCGACCGCGTCCACGGGGCCCGGAAGCCCCGGCACGCCGGACGGGTCCAGCGGCTCGAGCTCGCGGCCTTGCCCGTCCAGCCGTTCCTCGACCTCGACGCGAAGCTCACGTGGGACGAGCGGCGGCGGCCGGTCCACCATCGGGTCATAGAGCGACGGGCGAGCCTGGCGGGCGATCTCGATGACGTCCGCGAAGCCCCTCGTGGTCACGAGCGCGACGCGTCCGCCGCGGCGCTGGAGCAGCGCGTTGGTCGCCACGGTCGTGCCGTGCGCGAGCAGCTCGGCCTCTGTCCCGACGCCGGCTTCGTCGAGCGCAGCCCGCAGCGCGCGTGACGGGTCATCGGGCGTCGACGGCACCTTCGTGACGCGGCCGTCGTCGCCCACCAGGTCGGTGAACGTCCCTCCTGTGTCGACGCCCAGTCTCATGCGGTACCCAGCGTCGCACGCTCACGTCCTCAGCGGCGGCGCAGCAGCTTCCCCCGGCGACCGGTCCGCACGCCGCCGGTGATGGCCTCCAGGACCGCGCGCTTGGCGGACTCGTCGAGCTTGCGACCGTTGCGGTCCGTGAGCTCGAAGAGGTCGACGGCCTGGCCGCCGATGGTCTGCACACGCGCCGAGTGCACATCGACACCTGCGCTCGCGAACCCCGCCGTGATCGCGTGCAGCAGACCGGGGCGGTCGGTGGCGCGCACCTCGCACAGGGTGTACCAGGGCGAACCGTCGTCGTCGAACGTGATCTGGGCGTCGGGAATGGGAGCAGCCTGGAGCGGCCGGCTGAACGCCGCGATGATCGCCGCGGTCAGCGCGTCGGCGTCCGGCGGATTCTCGGTCGTGGGGACGACGCGGAACGATTCGAGCGCGGCGCCGTCAGGCCACGTGGCAATCAGCGCCTCCTGGACGCTGAGTCCCGACTCGCTCAGCACGCCTGAGACGGTTGCCAGCAGACCGGGGCGGTCGCGGCTCGCGACCTCGACACGCCAGACACCATCTTCCAGTGGCGTGACCGCGACGCGGGCGCTGCCGCGCGACGGCATCGGCTCGAGCAAGGCGGCCTGGCGGGCAATGTCGGCCGCGTCCTGCGCCAGGAGGTACGTGCGCGGTGCGGCCGCGATGCGCTCGGCGACGGTGTGATTGCCGTCGGCCACGCGCATGGCCTCGGCGCGCCGTCGTTCGACCAGGTTGCGGGCGTCGAGACCGGTGAGATCGGGCTGCTCGAGCACGGCGAGCACGAGATCGTGCAGCTCGTCGAGACGTGCTCTGTCCCACGGCTCGAGCCCGCCGAGTGCGAGCGTCAGGAGATACAGGGCCCGCGCCCGCTCGGGCCGGTCGAGGTGGGTGGCGAGCGCGAACACCCGCTCCTCGTCGAGGCCGTCCACGCGCTGCGCGGCGGCTCGCAACAGGCTCGAGTCGCCCACCAGGAGCGCGATCTCCTGCTCGGCGGCCGCGCCGACGTCCAGTCGCTTGGCCAGGCGGCGGGCGAGATCGACTGGCGACGCGTCCTCGCCCGCAGTGTCGAGGATGAGCGCGGCGAGCAGCAACCACTCGGGATGCTCGAGACGGGCGTACTCGGACGCGGCACGCGGGTCGGTCTTCACGAGGTCACGGATCGCGTCGACGAGCGAGAACCGCATCACCTGCGAGGGGTCGACAACGAACGGATCGGCCCGCCGACGCCGTACCGCTTCGGCGAGCTCGGGCAGCGCGCGCTCGAGCACGCCGGTCGTCTCGAGAAAGCGCCACGTGCGCGCGTCGCCTGTTCGCAGGATCTCGAACAACCGGTTCGACGCGTCGCGGTCCCAGCGCATCGGCGTGTCACCGAGGTCGCCCAGATAGTCGAGCAGCGCTTGCCCGGGACGAAGGTCGCCCCGGCTGATGGCCTGCGCCGCCTCCAGCGCAACCGACAACGCAAGGCCCTCGGGGGGCGACCCGGCCAGGTCGACCACGCCGTCGCGCGTCACGAGCCAGCGGCCTCCCGGAGGCGTCGTGCTCGGGTGCCGCCGGCTCACCCGGCCGGCACGGAGTTGTTGGAGGCGCCAGCGCAACAAGG